>JAILAS010000037.1 GCA_024681495.1 Eubacterium sp.
TGTTGACCTGCTCCGGCGCGGGATTTTCCCGAAAAGTGGACTAAATCTACCCCGTGAACCTGCTTTTAGTCCACTTTCGGCCGGCTGCTGGCGTTATGTCAACCGTACTCGGCGCGGGATTTTCTCAAAAAGTGGACTAAATCTACCCCGTGAACCTGCTTTTAGTCCACTTTTCTCCCGCCGGCGGCTTTATGTCAACTCGTCCCGGCGCGGGGGGATATTAATCTTCGGGAGCTGAGAGCGCCCGGTGAGGAGAGAGTTTATTAATCCGCGGGAAGATAAGATCGCCCTAATAGGGGATAGATCCGTGGTTGAGGTGGAAGATGGCCAGCTGCGTGCGGTCACGCAGGTTCAGCTTCTCGAGTACTGACGAGAGGTAGTTGCGAACGGTTCCCTCTGAGAGAAAGAGAGTCTGAGCTATTTCCTTATTGGAGAGGCCGCGCGCCACCAGCTGGATGACCTCGAATTCCTTTTCGGTCACATCGTATGCACCGTAATCGAATTCTGCGGCATCGGCATTCGTCATGAGAGTAGGAAGCTTTTCCACCACCGCCCCGCCGAACACGCTCTGTCCGTCGAACGCGGCCTGCAATGCTGCGGGCAGGGACTTGTAATCCTGCTTCAGAAGGTAGCCCTTCACACCGATCTGCAACGCCCTGACTATGTACTCGTCATCGGAGAACGTAGTCAGAAACAATATCACGGCATCCGGATGCGCTCGCAGAATCTCCTCTGCAGCCTCGAGCCCGTTCATATCTCCCATGCGGATGTCCATGAGAAGAAGGTCCGGACTGAAGGTCTCATAGAGCTCGACTGCTTCTCGCCCACTGTTTCCCTTCCCCACTATCTCATAGTCGGAGTTAGAGGAGATAATCATCTCCAGGGACATCGTAATCAATTCATCGTCATCTATCAGCAAAATTCTCTTGGCCATTATCTACTCCTTATTCTCCCCGGCATCCGGATACGGAAGTCGGGCAAACACGGTGAAACCGTTTTCCGTGTAAAAATATACGTCACCGCCGCACACACCGGCGCGCTCCCTTATGTTCGAAAGACCGATTCCCTCGAATCCGGTCGTCTCTATGCGCCTTTTTGTCTCCGCATCCACAGTGCCGTTGTCGGACACCGAAAGCGTGCAAAAGCTGCGGTTTTGATGCATGATTATTGTTACCGAGTCCCCGGACGAATGCTTCAGGATGTTTGTCACGGCCTCCTTTAGAATGCCGATGAGGGAAAGCTTTATTATCTTGGGCAGCTCCTCGTCGAAGTCCAAATCCTTCGATACGCGGAAGCCGGACAGCTCACCTATGATTTCGCCGAAATTGCGCTCCAGGTCGATGGAATCGTCGTGAAGATCGTGAACGCTCTCGCGCATCTTTTCCATGGATTCATCCAGAGTGTCCGCCAGCATACTGAGCTGGGGCTTAAGCGTATCGTCGCGGTTCACGGTCTGAATGGCTCCCAGAAGGAGGATGGCCCGCGACAGCATGTGACCGACGTTGTCGTGAATCTCGCGTGCAATGCGGTTTCTCTCGTTCAGCGTCGCCATATGAACCTGCTGGTCCTGTTCGGAAAGCAGAGCCCGGTTCCTGGTTCGCAGGGAGCTCTCGACCTCGCGGCTGTTATCGCGGGCCCGGTAGAGCTGCTGTCTATAGGTCATCATAGTCCGGTGCAGATAAGTGCACAGACCGAGGGTGACAGCACCAAAAAGCAGGAATGCGACTTTCAGTGGGAGCGAGCCGGCTCCGGTCGCAAATAGATATCCTATGCCAAAGGCGAAGGTCAGTACAAAAAGCCCGTCCGCAATGCGAGTGTATGGCATAAGCAACGTGACCTCCAAAAACAAGAAAACGCAAACAGACACTACGACCGAAGTGGTCGTAATGCCGTCTGCGTTAAGTAAAAACAAGATTTCCAAAGCCGCCAGCGAGCGGATAATTACATCAAAAAGCATATTGCTCCTTTTTTCTCGAAACAATGAGGCCTGCCGCCACGAATGCCAGAGCAAACAGCATCTCTATGCCCAGGCAGGACCAGTAGTGGACGCTCGATATCTCGCCCGGCGCATGCTCGGTGACAAACACGGTGGCCTCGATATACCAGTAGACAGGCAACATGTGAGAAACCGTAACGATGGTTTCGGAGAGCAGATCGCGGCTCACGAACACGCCGCACAAAAAGCTCATCGAAAGCACCATCATATTGGCTACCATATCGATGATGTTGCGCAGGGTAGTGAACGAACTGATGAAGTAGGCAATGCCCAGCCCAACGAACATAAGCGCATATGCGTTCAGCGCGTAGAATGCCAGCTTGGCAATCTCAAGTGACTGATATCCGACCACCACCATGAATGCTATCATCAGCGTGGTAATCATCAACGCTATCACAAACACTCCTGCCAGAAGGTCCCTGTAACGCCTCCTGAACGGAATCCCGCTCACGGAGATGCGATTTTTGGTGTCCTTGTCCTTCATGAATCCCAAAATGCAGCCCACGCACACGATGATCATCATGAGCATGGAGTAGGCTCCAAACTGGAACATAAGCGAGATAAAGGTATCTCCGGTCGTGCCGGCGTCGCTGAGCAGCATCGCATTCACCCCGGTCAGCTCCTCCATCTGAGCAGACGTCAGACGAATAGCCTCCTCCTGCGTATAGCCGCTATTCAAATATACCACAATGTCGGTTAGATAAGTACGGATTTTTTCGGTCATAAGATAGCCCGACGCGGAATCCCCGGCCGAAAGGTATTCGATAACGTCCTCGGTCTGACCGTCAGCAATGTCCTCGGAAAATCCCTCGGGGATAATGACGGCGTAGTCATAGACGCCGAAGCGCACGTTATCGTTTATCTCCTGCAGGTCATCGGTGCCGGCATCCACCACCTCCTGAGTGTCCGTGATGTAGTCGCTCAGTCCCTCTGAAAGGTCCGACTCATCGTAGTCGAGTATGCAGACCTTGAGTGTGGAGTCCGAGTACAGAGAATCCGCGCTGTCGGAGTTCTGCCTGGCCAGCATTGTTCCCAGGAACGCAAAGACTATAAAATATATGATTATGGTCGGATAGAACGCCCGAAGCGAGCGTATTGTCGCCTTAAATACTGTCATAATTTCTCCTCCTAAGCAAAAGTGCGCTCAACAGCAACAGCGTCACGATGGTCACGCACATGATTACAATGTCGTTGTAGTAGGCCTGCGTCCTTCCGTAGGTGGACAGCACGTACAGGCAGTCAGTGAAAACAGCGGCCGGATTGAGCCTGTTCACGATGGGGCAGTTGTACTCGATAATCTGCTTGATGTTGCCAACCATAAGGCCGCTCAGGAAAGAGCATACCATCGCAAACACGAGGGGGACGGCTGTCAGCAGAGTGCTGCTCTTAAACAGGGCGCCAATGAAGTTCCCCGCCGCGATACCCAACGCGCTGCCCAGGGTGGTGATCAGGATAACGTTCCAGAGGGGCGCTCCGAAGGTCAGACCCAGCACGTATTCTATGTAGCAAACCACCACCGCGTTCGAAAACGTCTGCAACACGGTGCCCGCCAGAGTGCCGGCCATGATGGAGGTCACCTTGGATACCGGCGCGCACTCGAATCGCTTGCCACCCTCGGAGAGGTTGGCGCACATACCCTGCAGCAATGTGGTGCTGATCCAGGATGCATAGAGCGATGCCATGGCCAGCAGCGCAAAGAAATACTGCATGTAGGCAGATACACCGCTGCCGAAATCGTGCCCGGTCAGGAATTCGAGGTTTTCAGAAATGGTATCGACCGCGGACTCTATGGCCTCGGGGTGGTCCTGCGCCACCTGTTCTATGGTCATCTCATAGTTTTTATACTCCTTCAAAATCTGCGTCAGCGTGGTGGATGTCACGTCGTTTTTCGCCAGGAAGACCGAGATGTCGTCGGATTCCTCCACGTAGTAGCCCTCGATGGTTTCATCGTTAAGGGCCGCGGTGGCCTCCTCGACGGTTTCGTATACAGTGACGTTTAACACCTTCGTGTGGTCGTCAGTCTCCTCGCCGAGCTCATCAAGAACCGCAGAGAATGTGGATGCAGTGTCGGTAGATTCTTCGGGATTTTGGTTTACATAACCCACGTCGATCGTCGAGAAGTTCATGGGATCGTCAGAAATCAGATTTCCGAATCCCAGATAGAATGCGGTGGCCAGCACCAGCGGGAACAAAAAGGTCCATCCAATTAGCCAGCGCACCCGCGACAGCTCCTTTAACTTGTATAAAAACATTCTCCCAAACATCAATCACGCAGCTCCTTTCCGGTAATCTCGAGAAATACATCGTTGAGCGTGGGCAGCTCGGTAACAACACGGCCGAACGGCACATTGCGGTCCGAGAGATAGCCCAGAACGTGTACCAGATTGTGCTCTCCCCCGTCGCAGCGGATAACGATGTCGTCCCCCTCGGCCTTCACATCGTAGATATGGTTGATTTCGGCGAGCCCGCTCAGAATTTCAGGATCCATATTAGGAAGTCCCACCCGGATGGTCTCCCTGTTCCTAAGAGATGCCTTGAGCTCGGCCGCCGTGCCATTGGCCACGTTCTTGCCATGGTCCATGATGACAATCCTGCTGCACAGCTCCTCCACCTCTTCCATGTAGTGCGAGGTGTAGATGACGGTAGCGCCCTCCCGGTTCATCCTTCGTATTCCCTCGAGGATGGCATTTCGGCTCTGCGGATCGACCGCCACTGTAGGCTCATCAAATAACACCAGCTTCGGCTTATGGGCGATGCCGCACGCGATGTTCAGTCTCCTCAGCAGGCCGCCGGAAAGCTTCTTCGGCTTATACTTCTTGTACTCGGTAAGACCGGTGTACTCGAGCGCCTCTTCGACATACTTCTTCCTCGTATCCTTGTCCTTTATGTAGAGCCCGCAGAAAAAA
>JAILAS010000075.1 GCA_024681495.1 Eubacterium sp.
GCCCTCGTGCCCATCTATAACACCAGCATTTACCACTATGGATTTAAGAGCGTGTTCACGATTCACAACATCGCCTATCAGGGTCAGTATGACCTGGCGATTAGAGGAGACCTCTTCGGACTTCCCCCCGAGGCCGGCGCGTTCGTGGAGTACGACGGATGCATAAACCTTATGAAGGGAGCCATCGAGTGCTCGAACATCGTTACCACGGTGAGTCCCACGTATGCGGCGGAGCTCAAGAATCCGTACTACGCGGAGGGACTCGAAGATATAATCAAGAGGAACGATTTTAAGATGAGGGGTATCCTTAATGGAATATCCTTCCAGGCCTACAATCCGGAGGACGACGAGAATCTGGCCGCCACCTACTCTGTGAAGGACCTCTCGGGTAAGGCGGAGGACAAGCAGAGACTCCAGGAGTTATGTAACCTTCCCGTCAACCCCGACGTGCCCGTGCTCGCCATCATATCCAGGCTGGTTTACCACAAGGGAATCCAGCTCCTGCAGATTGCCGCCGACTCGATTGTTAACGACGACGTGCAGCTGGTCATCCTGGGCGTGGGAGACAAGGCCTACGAGAACTACTTCCAGTGGCTGGCATCGCAGTATCCCGCCAAGGTCAGCGCCAACATCACATTCAGCGGCGCTATGTCTCACAGAATCTACGCCGGAGCGGACATACTTCTTATGCCCTCGCTGACGGAGCCCTGCGGGCTGGCACAGATGATCGCATGCCGTTACGGCACGGTGCCCATCGTGCGCGAGACCGGAGGACTGAGGGACTCGGTCAAGGATTGTTCCACGGGAGAGGGCAACGGCTTTACATTCGCCGGAACGGATCCCGCGGAGCTATCAGACGCCGTTAAGCGCGCTGTGGAACTCTATCGCAGTAAGGACGAGTGGAAGGCTCTTGTGGAGCACATCATGGGACTCGACTTCAGCTGGGACAAGTCATCGGGAGATTATGAGGACGTTTACAGGGAACTGGTGGATTTCTGATTTGAATTCCTTCCCGACCATATACAGAAAGAGGAAGATTGTTTATGCCTAATAAGAAACTGACTATGAAAGAGGTGACCGCGAAGATCGAGGCCGCGCTCTCTCATCACTATGGGCGTACCCCCGCCGAGGCCACGGACAAGCAGATGTACGACGCCGTAGCCATCAGCGTTAGAGATCAGCTTCTGGACAAGCGCAGGGAGTCCAGAACGAAGAGTAAGGAACAGAAACCCAAGAAGATGTACTATCTTTGCATGGAGTTTCTGCTGGGCAGGTCCCTGAAGAATAACCTTTACAACCTGGGCCTGACCGAGACGTATGATAAAGTTTTAAAGAAGATGGGATTCGACCTGGAGGAACTCTACGAGAACGAGTCCGATGCGGGCCTCGGCAACGGCGGCCTGGGAAGGCTGGCCGCGTGCTTCATGGATTCTCTGGCGTCTATGTCATATCCTTCCATGGGATACACGATTCGCTACGAGTACGGCCTCTTCCGCCAGAAAATAGTGGACGGCTGGCAGGTGGAGCTCCCCGATATCTGGCTTCCCGGAGGGGAGGTATGGCTCACTCCGCGTCACGACCGCATCTACGAGGTGAAGTTCGGCGGACGCGTGGAGGAGTTCTGGGAGAATGGAAACTGCAGGGTGGAGTACTATGACTACGATGCCGTGGAGGCTGTCCCCTACGACATGATGATCTCCGGAAACGGTAACAATGCGGTCGCTGCGTTGCGCACGTGGAAGCCGCGCCAGGAGAGCCGCTTCGACATGGACATGTTCTCCAATGGCAATTACATGATGGCGGTTCAAAAGAGCGTGGATGCCGACCTGATCGGCAAGGTGCTCTATCCCTCGGATAACACCATGGAGGGTAAGTCCCTGAGGCTCCAGCAGCAGTATTTCCTGGTTTCCGCATCGGCCCAGGATATAGTCAGGAGGCATATCGACGATTTCGGTACCCTCGATAACTTCGCCGATAAGAATGCCATCCACATAAACGACACGCACCCGGCCATGATAATCCCCGAGCTCATGAGGATATTCATGGACGACTACGGCTTCGACTGGGACAAGGCGTTCCATGTAGTAAAAGAAGCCGTATCATACACGAATCACACAGTCCTCGCGGAGGCTCTGGAGGTGTGGCCCGAGGAGCTCATTGCTCACCTCGTTCCCCGTATCCACCAGATTCTCAAGGAGCTCAACAGCAAATTCTGCGAGAAGGTATACGAGTATCATCCCGGAGACTGGGATAGGTGCGACAGGATGGCCATACTCTCGCACAACATGGTCAGGATGGCGAACCTCAGCGTGATCGGCTCGCACATGATAAACGGCGTGTCTGCTATGCACTCCGAGATACTTAAGCACGATGTGTTTAAGGACTTCTACGAGGATAAGCCCGAGAAGTTCACGAACGTGACCAACGGCATTGCATACCGCAGGTGGCTGTGCCAGTCCAACCCCGAGCTGGCGGCGCTCATGGACGAGTGCATCGGCTCCGCGTACAGGAACAGGGGCTCTCAGATAATAAACTTCCTGGAGTTCCAGGATGACGAGGCGGTGCTCGATCGCCTCGGGCAGATTAAGGAGAACAACAAGAGACGCTTCGCCGACTACCTCAGCAGGACGTCGGGCGTCGTAATCGACCCCTCGTCCGTATTCGACGTGCAGGTGAAGCGCCTTCATGAGTATAAGAGGCAGCTCCTCAACGCGCTGCACATCATATCGCTGTACCTTAAGATAAAGGACAATCCGAACATCGACATGCAGCCGCAGACCTTCCTGTTCGGGGCGAAGGCCGCTCCCGGATACGACAGGGCCAAGGACATAATAAGACTCATAGTCTCCGTCGGAAACGAGATCGATAAAGACCCCGTGGCCCGCAAGTACCTGAAGGTGGTGTTCCTGGAGAACTATTCGGTGACCATGGCCGAGAACATCATGCCCGCGGCCGACATATCCGAGCAGATATCTCTGGCGGGTAAGGAGGCTTCCGGCACCGGCAACATGAAGCTCATGATTAACGGCGCGCTCACCATCGGAACACTCGACGGAGCCAATAAGGAAATGGACAGCGTCCTCGAGGACGGTTCCATCTACATCTTCGGCATGAACGAGGACGAGGTGAAGGCCCTTCAGACCAAGGGCTACGATCCCTTCGCCTTCTATCAGAGCAATGACCTCCTTAAGAGGAGCGTCGATTATCTGAAAAACGATATTGGCGGCTATAACTTCACTGACATGTTCCAGTACCTCCTTATGGGCAGCAATGGAATGGCCGATCCCTACATGTGTCTCGCCGACTTCAACAGCTATGCCGAGGTGCACGAGAGGATGATTAACGACTTCGTCAACGATAAGAAACTCTGGAACAAGAGGTCGCTGCAGAACATTGCCCACGCGGAGTACTTCACCGCGGACAAGGCGATTAAGATCTATGCCGACATGATTTGGAAGCTTCATCCCATGCATTGAGTTCCACGCAGACGAGGAGGGGTAGATTGTCGACCTGTACGATAGTGGCCGACGGAAGGTCGGTTGGTAAAAAAACAGGTACGGTCAGACTCGGGGAGGAGTTTGAGATATATCTTAAGGTGCCCCGGCGACTGGCCGCCACAGAGATTGAACTGTTCATATGCTCGGAGGAGGGCGAACGCCTCCTCCGCTATCCCATGGATTGGTGCGATTGTGTGGAGGATTTGGATGTCTTCCATATCGCCGTCCCCACCACCTGCGTGGGTTTATACTGGTTTCATTTCGAGGCAGACACCTGGTACGGCAGGCAGTATTCCTATAAGGACTGGGCGTCCGTTAATTTCTCTGCGGACAGGGATTGGATGACGTCCCTTCAGCTCACCGTGTACGACAGGCAGTATAGCGTGCCGGAGTTCATTCGCGGAGGGCTTTTCTATCAGGTGTTCGTGGACCGCTTCTGCCGCGGCCGTCAGACGGCGTGGCGAGATGACTCGATTAAGAGCCGCTACCGAGTGTGCGCGAAGGACGAGCCGTTCGACAATGTGGAGAGAAGGAGCATTGTCGTCCGCGACGATTGGGGCGGTGAGCCCGTCTGGGAGCCGGACAGCTACGGGGAGATTCTGAATAACGACTTCTTCGGGGGAAACCTCCGGGGCGTAATCGACAAGCTCCCCTATCTGGAGGGGCTGGGCGTCACGTGCATATATCTGAGCCCCATTTTCGAATCCTATTCCAGCCATAAATACGACACCGGCGATTACATGAAGATAGACGCGATGTTCGGAGACGAGGGGGAGTTTGCTGAGTTATGTAAACTAGCGAAAAAACGCGGCATAAGCGTAATTCTCGACGGAGTTTTCAACCACACCGGGGCCGACAGCATATATTTCAACAAGTACGGCATCTACGACGGTGTCGGCGCATGGCAGTCGGAGGAGTCCGGCTACAGGCACTGGTACGACTTCGAGGAGAACGGAGAGTACCGCTCGTGGTGGGGGATTGACACCCTTCCGGCCGTGAATAAGGACGCCGCGGAGTACCACGAGCTCCTGTTCGGTGAGAACGGAGTGATCAGAAAGTACCTGCGCCTGGGCGCGGCGGGCTGGAGGCTCGACGTGGTGGACGAAGTTCCGGACGATTTCGTCGTGGAGCTGGTGGCCGCGGCGAAGGCCGAGCGAGAGGACGCGATTGTTCTCGGCGAGGTCTGGGAGGATGCGTCGAATAAAATCGCCTACGGGGTGAGACGCCGGTACTTCCTGGGAGAGGAGCTCGACTCCGTGATGAACTACCCGTGGAAGGATGCTATAATAGAGTATCTCAAAAGCGGAGATGCGCTCCCTTTGGCGATGTCCATAGAGGAGATATGCGCTCACTATCCGCCGGAGGT
>JAILAS010000083.1 GCA_024681495.1 Eubacterium sp.
TGGCAGCCGTAGCTACTGGAACGGAGTCGTGGCCGTCATTCTGAAGTGCGAGGATCTGAACGTCTTCGAGACACACGAGCTCCGATGGGCTCCCGTGTGCAAGAACCACGTAATTACCGGCGTGGGCGGTGAGAATATTGTCACCGAGATTGATGGGCAGCCGGCAGCGAAACTCTTTAAGAGGTACTTCGACGTAGACATAAACGAGATGTTCGTGCGCAACCTGGCCGAGTTCCCGTTCCTGGTGAGCAGGGACGGAATGATCGTGGCCCGGGCTATTGTCAACTACACGGATAATGGCGGTGTGGTGCTCTCCGGCGCCGTGTCTGAAGGGGAAAACTTCTACCTCTCGTTCGGTGACCCCAAGGAGATTCGGGAGTCCGACAGACGGCACGCGAAGATGATGGAGAGGTTCGCTCCGCAGGGGATACTGATGATACTCTGCGCGAATCGTCACATCTATCTGGGGAAGGAACAACAGCGCGAGATAGACACGTTCAGAATCGCCGATGTGGACATCTCGGGCGGCGGCAGTTTCGGGGAGCTGGCGAAGCTGATTGCCACCCCGAGGGTTATGAACTACGCCCTGGTTATAGTGGGAATCAGAGAGGGCGAGATTCCTCCCGATTACGACAAACACAAGAAGAAAAAGAAACTCCGCGACTTTTCGTCGGAGGATAAGTACATTCCGGTGCTGAACCGACTCTCGACGTTTGCTCAGGAGTCTACCTCGGAGTACATGCTGCTCCAGGAGAAGGAGAAGGAGTACGAGTTCACCACGCAGCTCGAGTACGAGCGTATGGCGAACGAGAGCAAGACCTCCTTCCTGTCCAACATGTCCCACGAGATTCGCACGCCCGTCAATGCCGTTATCGGCTTTAACGAGATGATCTTAAGGGAGGCCGAGGACACGAACATCCGAAGCTACGCAATGGACATAAAGAGGTCGGCGACTACACTCGTTTCCCTGATTAACGACATACTCGATTTCTCCAGGATAGAATCCGGACACCTTAAGCTCATTGAGGACAGGTATTCGCTATCCTCGCTTTTGAACGACGTAATCATGATCAGCAGCAAGAGCGCCGCCGATTCCAACCTGAAGTTCAATGTGGAGATCAATAAGAAGATGCCCGATGCCCTGCTGGGCGACATGGTCCGCATCAAGCAAATCCTCCTCAACATCCTCAGCAACGCGGTCAAGTACACCAACACCGGGTTCGTGAGCTTTACAGCCGACTACAAGCCCTATAACGACTTCGAGGCCGACTTTACATACCACGTCATCGACAGCGGAATCGGTATGAAGGAGAGCGAGATGTACAGGCTGTTCTCGCCCTTTGAGAGGCTCGACGAGAAAAGAAACCGGACCGTGGAGGGCACGGGACTTGGGATGAGCATAACCCAGTCGCTGCTGACCCTCATGGGATCTCACCTGGAGGTTAAGAGCGAGTACGGCGCCGGAAGCGACTTTTGGTTCACCATCAGGCAGAAGGTCCTGTCTCCGGAGCCGATTGGAGACTACTCGAGGACGGCCAGGGAGCACATGCTCTCGGACGATGTGCATGAGAACCTTTTCGTCGCACCCGATGCCCACATACTCATAGTGGACGACATGCCCATAAACATAACGGTCACCAGGAAGCTTCTGGCCAGGACACGGGTGAATGTGGACTCCGTATTGTCGGGCGCAGAGGCCGTAAAGAAGGCCGAGACGGTGCCCTACGACATCATATTTATGGATCACAGGATGCCGGGGATGGACGGCGAGGAGGCCATGAAGGCCATAAAGGCCATGACCGACGGGCCGAATGCCAACACTCCCATCATCGTGCTTACCGCCAATGCGGTGTCCGGGATGCGTGAGAAGTTCCTGGAGAGCGGTTTCAACGACTACCTATCCAAGCCGGTCAACCCGGTGGATATCGAGAAGATGATAGTCAGGTATCTCCCCGAGCAAAAGGTGCTCGATCCGAATGACCGCGTTGAATCCGAGACCGGGGGCGAGTCCGGATCCGGCAGGAAGACGAAGGGATTCCTCGGCGAGCTGGAGAGGCACGGCACGTTCGATACCGCGTATGGCATAGGGATGTGCGGCGGCCTGGACACCTATCTGGAGGTGCTGCAGGACTTCGCCGGTCGATACGAAGACCATACCGAGGCCATGATGAATGCCTACAGGGCCGGAGACCTCAAGGATTACACCATAAGGGTCCACTCACTTAAGAGCTCCGCCAGACTCCTGGGAGTGCAGTATCTGGCGCATGCCGCAGAGTACCTGGAGGGCTGCTGCGACAGGCAGGAAGTGATGGAAGTGGTGGTTAAGAATCCCTCACTTATCGCGATGTATGAGGAGGCGGCCATGAGGATCAGGGAGGCCACCGAATTGTTCCCCGAGGAGGCGGGGGTGGAGAAGCTGCCCAAGATAGAGGAAGAGCTCGAGCTCATCGACGTTGCTACCCTGGAAGAGGCCTACGACGCCGTGAGGGAGTCGGTGGAGGCTCACGACTTCGATTCCGCCGACAATATCATCTCGATAATCAAACAGTACAGGCTGCCAGCCGGAGAAGGGGAAAGATTTGAGAAGGTGAAAAAACTCGTCTCGGATGTGAACAGGGACGAACTGATCAAATTCCTCCTTAGAGGATGACAGAAGGTGTTTCTATGAAGGTAAGGAAAAGGCCGGCGAGCAATCCCGGCAACAGAAGGATAATACTTATAAGTAACGGAAAATCATTCTTTTTGAGGAACCTTAAGGACATACTTTTGAAGGAGAGGTATTACGTGACCGACTGCATGCCTAAGGTTCCCAGGCTGAAGGAGTGCTATGAGAATTCCGACAGCTTCGTCTTGTACCTGGAGGACGAGTATGCCAGTGACAATGAGTTTCTCACTTTTCTTAAGGACATCTGCATTGAATACGACAAGCGGCTCCACATCGTGGGCACCAACGAGCAGCTGGAGTGGGCCGCGCGGCACCTCACCGACTCGGCCATAAGCACCAGGTTTCAGAGGCCTCTCAATGTCGGAGACCTTCTCGATGCCCTGGCGCAGGACGCCCTCAGGGAGGGGCGCAAGAAGATCCTGGTGGTGGACGACGATCCGACCTTTCTGCGCACCGTGAAGGGGTGGCTGGCGCGCAAGTATGCCGTGACCATGGCGAACTCCGGCATGAATGCGGTGGCTTACCTCGCCAAGCACACGCCTGATCTCATCCTTCTGGACTATGACATTCCCATAACGGACGGGCCGAAGATCCTCGAGATGATTCGCGGCGAGTCCGAGACCAGCGAGATTCCGGTCATCTTCCTCACGGGTAAGAGCGACAGGGAGAGCGTTATGAAAGTCATGTCCATGAAGCCAGAGGGATACCTGCTTAAATCCATGTCTTCCGCGCAGATAATAAAGGCTGTGGATGACTTTTTTACTAAAGAAAAAAATAAAGATGAGTTTTTATAAAAAACTGTTGACATTTTATCAAAAACCATTATAGTTAAATAGTTAGATGATGCTAACACTACACATTGAAAGGAAGATTTATGACCTTACTCGATGCGGAATTAGGAACAGAGTATATCATTAAAGGCGTTGATACTCAGGGGGATGAAGAGCTTGAAAGCTTTCTCTTTTCACTGGGATGCTACAGCGGTGAGGCCATCACGGTGGTCGATAAAAGAACGAACCTGGTAGTTTCTATCAAGGATGCTCGTTATAACATAGACCCTGAGCTTGCGAACGCCATTACGATATAGATAAGAGTCTGCTTAGCGGCAGACTTAAAAATTGCAGTTGGGTTAGTAAAAACTAATCTTAGTAAGGAGGAATTAACATGAGAATTGCGCTGACAGGTAATCCCAATAGCGGAAAGACTACTATGTACAACGCACTGACCGGCCGAAGCGAGAAAATCGGTAACTGGGCCGGCGTAACCGTGGACAAGAAGGAGAGCTCCATCAAGAAGGCGTACAACGAATCGGGCAAAGAGCTGATCGCCGTCGACCTTCCCGGTGCTTACTCCATGTCTCCCTTTACCTCTGAGGAGAGTATCACCAGCGGATATGTTAAGAACGAGCATCCCGATGCCATCATTAACATCGTTGACGCGACAAACCTCAGCAGAAGCTTGTTCTTCACCACTCAGCTCCTTGAGTTGGGCGTGCCCGTTGTAGTCGCACTCAACAAGAGCGACATCAACGATAAGAAGGGTACCACTATCGACGAGAAGAAGCTCTCCGAGAAGCTTGGCTGCCCCGTAGTTAAGACCGTTTCAACTACTGATAGCGGACTTAAAGAGGTGGTTAAGATCGCAGCAGGCCTCGAGGGTCAGACCCAGAAGGCTCCCTACGATGAGGGAAGCGTCGATCTTACCGATAAGGCAGCGGTTGAGGCCTCCGATAGAGCCCGTTTCGATTTCGTAAACGGCATCGTTAAGGAAGTGGAGAACCGCAAGGTCCTCACCAAGGACAAGACCGTGGGCGACACCATCGATAAGGTGGTTACGAACCCCGTAATCGGCCTCATCATTTTCGCAGCTATTATGTGGGTAGTATTCTACATTTCGCAGACTACCATCGGTACCATGTTGGCAGACATCCTCGTTGGCTGGATCGAGACCTTCCAGGGATGGGTAGGCGAGCAGATGGCGGACGCCAATCCCCTGCTCTACGCGCTGCTTGTTGACGGTATCATCGGTGGCGTGGGCGCCGTTGTTGGTTTCCTGCCGCTCGTAATGGTAATGTACTTCCTGATTGCGCTCCTCGAGGATTGCGGATACATGTCCAGAGCAACAGTTGTTCTTGATCCCATCTTCAAGAGGGTAGGCCTTTCCGGTAAGTCGGTTATCCCCATGATCATCGGTACCGGCTGCGGTATCCCCGCTATCATGGCTTGCCGTACCATCAGGAACGAGAGGGAAAGACGTTCCACCGCTATGCTTGCTACGTTCATGCCCTGCGGTGCCAAGCTTCCCGTTATTGCACTCTTCGCAGGTGCATTCTTCCCCGAGTCAAAGTGGATCAGCTTTATCTGCTACATGGGCGGTATTCTGCTGATTCTCCTCGGCGCATTGCTTATTAAGGCTCTTACAGGTATGAAGTACAGGAAGTCCTTCTTCATCATCGAGCTTCCCGAGTACAAGGCTCCCAGCCTTTGGTTCGCTATCAAGTCCATGCTGGAGAGAGGTAAGGCTTACATCATCAAGGCCGGTACCATCATCCTTGTTTGCAACACCGTAGTTCAGATCATGCAGACCTTCGACTGGAGCTTCCAGGCAGTGGAAGAGGGCGCAGAGAGCACATCCATCCTCGCAAGCATTGCAGGACCCTTCTCCGTACTCCTCGTACCCGTTATCGGTATTGCCTCCTGGCAGCTGGCAGCGGCAGCTATCACCGGCTTCATCGCTAAGGAGAACGTGGTTGGTACCATCGCTACCTGCTTCGCTATCACTAACTTCATCGATACCGAGGAGCTCGCTCTCGTAGGAGAGGGAAATGCAGTAGCAGTAGCCATGGGAATCACCAAGGTGGCAGCTCTTGCATACCTCATGTTCAACCTTTACACACCGCCCTGCTTCGCAGCTCTCGGTGCTATGAACTCAGAGATGAAGTCCGCTAAGTGGCTCTGGGGCGCTATCGGCCTCCAGCTCGCTACCGGATTTACGGTTGGATTCTTCGTATATCAGATCGGTACCCTTATTACCACCGGCGCAGTAGGCGCAGGCTTCATCCCCGGACTGATTGCGGTTATTGTATTCGCTCTTGTCATTGTTTACCTCATCCAGGCAAACAGAAGGGCCATGGTAAAGGAGTACGAGCTCAAGGCAGAGTAATTCGGCCTTGCCCTCAGTCCTGAAACTCAGAGAAGTGAGGTGTATTATATGACAGCTATGATGGTAAATATAATTGCAACACTTGTGATCGTGGGCATTGTTGGGGGCGCTTGCTACTACATTTACAAGGAAAAGAAAAAGGGAACGCACTGCATTGGCTGCCCTATGGCAGGAAATTGCTCGAAGACCAAAGCGGCCTCCGAGTGCGCATCCGGTGCGGGGCATTCCGCTAAGAAGTGATTTTCGCAGGCAATCGGGGGAACCCGGTTGCCTGTCTTTTATCATCGGGAAACAATGCGCCTGCCCGGCAGCATACCGGCTTGGCGCAGCTAGTCCGGAGGTGACGATATATGCAAAACGTAATAATCATCGTAATCCTTATTATCATCCTGGTTCCCGCCGTAAAGAGCACCATCACCCACCTGAAGGGCGAGGGCTCGTGCTGCGGCGGCCCAAAGGAGAAATCCGTTCATAAGAAGCTTCCGGGAAAACCCAGGAAGGTATATACTGTTCATATTGACGGAATGCATTGTGACAATTGCAAGAACAGGGTGGAAAAACATCTCGACGCCATAGACGGGGTGGTTGCGAAGGTCAAACTTTCGAGGAACACCGCGAAGGTTTCGGTCTACGACGACACGCCCGAGTCGACCATCGTAGAGACGATAGAAAAGCTCGATTTCAAGGTGACCGAGATCACCGAGCAGTAGGCAATTGCACCGGTTTCCGGTGCTTTTGTTTTGCCTTATGTTAACGAGAAAAATACTACAATAAATTGAGAGATTTATTCTTTCATTGTCTTTGATAATGTGATAATATAGCTAGGCGTGGTTAGATATGGCTAACAAACGTTGAAATCCTTCAATGTTCGCCCCTTATGTCATCCCTGACGAGGTTACATAACCTGGGTGTGACGGCTTAACCACACGTAGCGGAAACAGAGGTTTTTGATGAAAAAGATAATTTCAGCGGCACTTTTGCTTATGTTACTCCTTATGACGGGCTGCGGCGCTTTGACCGGTTCGGATTCTGCCACGGGCGATACGACGGCTTCGGGCTCTGCCACCGATGTGGCGGACGACGAGGAGTTTTCGCAGCAGGTGTTCGCCATGGACACCTACATGACGGTTACGGCCTATGGCCCGCACGGCGAAGAGGCCGTGGATCAGGCGACCGCTGAGATCGAAAGGCTCGACTCCCTTTTTTCCGTAGGAGACGAAAACAGCGACATTTCCAAGGTCAACGCCGCAGGCGGGGGCACGGTTTCTTCGGACACCGCTTACCTCATCGCCCGCTCCGGCGAGCTCTACGACATGACCGGGGGACTCTTCGACATCTCTGTCTATCCCCTCATGGATTTGTGGGGTTTTACCACCCTGAACTATCAGGTGCCCGACGAGGCCTCTCTGGCCGATGCGCTGGCACTGGTTGACGGCTCCGCCGTCAATGTGGACGAGGAGACCGGTGAGGTTTCTTTCGACATTGAGGGCATGGAGATAGACCTGGGTGGAATCGCCAAGGGCTACACGTCCGGCCGCATCATGGAGATTTTCGAGGATTGCGGAGTGGAAAGCGGACTGGTCAGCCTGGGCGGAAACGTGCAGCTCTACGGTTCGAAGACTGACGGCTCGGACTGGAGAATCGCCATTCAGAACCCTGACGCTGACGAGGACTACATCGCAGTGGTCGAGACCTCGGATAAAGCCATTATTACATCAGGCGGTTACGAGAGGTACTTCGAGGAGGACGGGGTGGTCTACCACCACATCGTCGATCCCACCACGGGGTATCCGGCAGACAGCGGGCTGCAGTCTGTCAGCATTGTCAGCGCGGACGGCACGCTGGCCGACGGCCTCTCCACAGCGCTGTTTATCATGGGCTTAGACGACGCCATCGCATTCTATCAGGCGCACAGTCAGGCTTTCGATATCATTCTTTATACCGACGACGGTGAGCTTTACGTCTCGGAGGGGATTGCGGACTGCGTATCTTCCCCGCTGGGACTCGATATTCAGGTAGTTTCAGCCGAATAAATGACCTCCGGCCCGCGCGGCCGGAAGACTATGACTGATGAGAGGAGCATATGAAAAGAATTTTCGATAACTTCAAGCACTTTATTCCTACTATATTAGTCGGATTCTGCGCGCTTGCGGCGATTGCGTTCTACCACTCGCCCGCGCTTCCGGCGCTCGAGACGGCCATTGCGGCAGACGGCTCCGATGCGGCAGCGTCTTCCGACGCCTCCGGCGATGTCAAGGGCGACTTCGACCTCGACGACGGCATCTACTACGGCGAGGCCTATGGCTACAGCGGTTACACAGAGGTGGCTGTCACGCTGGAGGATAGGACGATCACAGACATCGAGATTCTCTCCTACGGCGACGACGAGTCCTTCTTCAACCACGCTCTTCGCGTGATAGACAGCATTATATCTGACCAGAGCCTGGACGTGGACGTGGTGAGCGGCGCGACGTACAGCTCCACCGGAATCATCGACGCGGTGAACAACGCGTTGACGGGCGAAGAGGGTTCACTTTCGCCCAAGGAGGAAGAAGAGGTGGAGGTGGAAGACGTGGAGGAAGCCGATGCCTATAAGGATGGCACCTACTACGGCGAGGGCGACGGATTCCGCGGAAAGGTGGGAGTAAATGTCGTCATAAAGAAGGGTAAGATAAAGGCCATAAAGGTAGTGAAGACCTCCGACGACACGGCCTACTTCAATAAAGCCAAGACGCTCCTTACGAGCATAATCAGGAAACAGACCACGAACGTCGACACGGTTTCGGGTGCTACCTACAGCTCCGCGGGCCTTATCGAGGCGGTAAGAAACGCCCTTAAAAAGGCGGCGGTCGATAAGTCCTCCGTCGACGACGATTCCACCGGTTCGTCGGATTCGACAGGCTCGTCGGGGAGCTCTGACACATCGTCCAACACGGCCTCGGCCACTGCGGACATAGATACCGAAACGCCGGGTAAC
>JAILAS010000114.1 GCA_024681495.1 Eubacterium sp.
ACAAGGAGCTTTTCGAGCCCATTCCCTACCACGGACCTCCTTCGCTGCGCACGGCCATGGCGGATCACCTCAGCAGGTATAAGGGCATGAAGGTGGACCCGGAGGCGATAATCATAGGGGCTGGTACGGAATTTTTGTACAGGAGGCTTCTGGAGATGATGGGCCCGGGCACCATGGTGGCCTTCGAGGATCCCGGATACAAGCAGCTTACCCAGATGTGCGTGAATGCGGGCGGATTGTACTCCTATATTCCGATGGACGACCGGGGGATAAGTGCCCAGGTACTAGAGCAGTCCAGTGCCGACCTGGTCCACCTGTCGCCCGCCAATCACTTCCCCACCGGGATCGTCATGGACGGGGAGAGGCGCCGGGAGGTGCTGGACTGGGCGTACAAGGCGCCGTTTCGCTACATCATAGAGGACGACTACGACAGCGAGTTCTCCGGAGACAGCGCGCTGCAGCAGCCGCTCTACGCCATGGACGAAGGAGAACGGGTAATCTATATGAATACCTTCTCGAAGAGCCTGGTTTCGTCGATCCGAATCAGCTACATGATACTGCCGAGGTCCCTTATAGGGCTCTACCGCAGGACGATGAGCTTCTACGCGTGCTCGGCCTCGGGCTTCGAGCAGCAGACGCTGGCGTCCTTTATATCAGAGGGGTACTTCCAGCGCCACCTCGACAGGCTTTTGAATTACTACAACAAGAAGAAAAAGCGGTTCGTCGAGGAGGTGGAGGCCTCGCCGTTTTCGGGCGTTTCGGAGATTCTGAGGAGCAGGGCGGGTACCCACCTGCTTATCAGGGTGAACACCTCTATGGACGACGAGAAGATAAAGGAAAGGGCTTCCGAACTGAAGATACATATATCGCTCCTGTCCGATTACTGTAACAGGATACGGCCCGCCTATCTCCGCACGCTGGTAATAAATTACGCCGGCATGGAGAACGAGGATATAACGCAGGCCGTGAGTCTTTTGGAGAAGATGTTCGAGAGGGACATTGACGGCGCGAGCCGTCACGGGGATGACTGACCTTCGACTGACCCCAAACTGACCCCATAAAAAAGAATCGAAATGGCACTTTTTTGTTGCGCGATGCTTTGCTATTTTAAAGATGCACTGTGAGATAAGGCTCTCAGGTGCATCTTTTTTTCGGCCGACTTCCACTACCCGGCCGAAGGACAACTGACGAATCTTTGTAGAAAGGAGACAGGATTATGGCTGATATGATGAAAGGATTCGCCATGCTTAAGATTGGCGAAGTGGGCTGGATTGAAAAGGAGGTACCCGAGTGCGGACCTCTCGACGCGATCGTGCGTCCTCTGGCGATTGCCATCTGTACTTCCGATGTGCACACCGTTTACGAGGGTGCTATCGGAGACAGGCACAATATGATTCTCGGACACGAGGGCTGCGGCGAGATCGTTAAGGTTGGCTCTCTGGTTAAGGATTTCAAGCCGGGCGACAGGGTTCTCGTACCCGCTATCACACCGGATTGGAACTCCCTCGAGGCGCAGGCGGGATTCTCGATGCACTCGGGCGGAATGCTGGCAGGCTGGAAGTTCTCGAACTTCAAGGATGGCGTTTTCTCGGAGTACTTCCACGTAAACGACGCGGACGGTAACCTCGCTCTCATCCCCGACGGAATGAGCGTTGAGGAGGCTTGCATCCTCTCCGACATGGTTCCCACCGGATTCCATGCGGTTGAGCTTGCGGACGTGCAGTTCGGAGATACGGTTCTTTGCATCGGTATTGGAGCGGTTGGGCTGATGGCCGTTGCAGGAGCTAACCTTCGTGGTGCATCACGCATCATCTGTGTCGGAACCAGACCCGTATGCGTGGACGCGGCCAAGGGCTACGGCGCTACGGACTTTATCGACTACCACCAGGGCAGTATCGAGGATCAGGTAATGGATCTCACGAACGGAAAGGGTGTGGATCGCGTGTGTATCGCAGGCGGTACCGTAAACACCTTCGAGTCCGCTATCAAGTCCCTCAAGGCCGGCGGTAAGATCGGTTCCGTTAACTATCTCGGAAGCGGAGATTATGTAAACATCCCCCGCGTGGAGTGGGGCTGCGGCATGGGCCACAAGCAGATCATGACCGGACTTATGCCCGGCGGAAGGCTTCGCATGGAGAAGCTCAGCGCCCTCGTTGCATCCGGCAGACTCGACGTAAGGCCCGAGTGCACGCACGTGTTCCACGGCTGGGAGCACACTCAGGAGGCTCTTGAGATGATGAGGGAGAAACCCAAGGATCTCATCAAGCCGATCGTAATACCTGACTAAGTCAAAGTTTTTGGAGACAGTACATGAACATATTGGTGGTGTCCGGCTTCTTAGGCGCCGGAAAGACAACTTTCATACAGGAGCTCATAAGGCGCACCCGAAAAAAATTCGTGGTATTGGAGAATGAGTTCGGAGATACGGATATAGACGAGGCCACTCTCAAGGTGGATGATAACACCGACGTCTGGGGCCTCTCCGAGGGGTGCGTGTGCTGCACAAAGAGCGCCGATCTTACGGGTTCTGTTATGACAATAGAGAGTGTGCTGTCTCCCGATTTTCTCATCGTGGAGCCTTCCGGAGTCGGAAAGCTCGGCAATGTAATGGCCAACCTTCAAAAACTGGAATATGAAAGAATTACTCTCCTTAGGCCCATAACTGTGATAGATGGGCTGGGATTTAGGCAAGACTTGGCGGAATACGGGGATATATATACTAATCAGATCGACAACGCGGGCACAGTGGTGATATCCAAACCGGATAGGTGTGAGCCCGAGCTGTACGAAGCGATTAGAGACAGGGTGCTGGAGAACAATCCGGATGCCCGTGTGTTGGATTGCCATTACACGAAGATGGACGATGAGTGGTTCGATATGCTTCTCAGGGAGGCATACAGCGGAGAGATTTTAGAAGAAGAAGAGGCCGACAGCGGCCTAAAGACGTGTACCATACGCGGGGGAGAGGTTTCCTCAGCGACGGAACTTTTATACCTTTTGGACTATGCCGTAAGGGGAGCCTTCGGAGATATCATCCGGGCCAAGGGCATGGTTCGCTGCGGAGACGAGGTCCTGGGCTTCCACATAGCCTCGGGGCAGATAAGTGTTCAGGGGTTGGACGAAACAGAAGAAGAACTCGCATCGCAGAGCGTATGGATAGGTTCGAATATAGACAGATTTGGTCTGATGGAGCATTTGCACTCGCCGGTGATCTCCTTTGGTAACCTGTTCAGGCGGGATGCAGCTGCATCATGAACAAATAAATCGGGTTCCTGTGGTGCGCAGGACCTGAGGTTTATCCATTGTCCGGAGCGCCCTCCAGTTTTTGGGGGGCGCTTTTGGTATGTTAGCACGAGCGGATTATCGTTTTGTGTTTGGGGAACACAAAAAAAGAAAAATTGGCCCCGAAAGCTTTGACGACGGCGGGCCGGGTTGTATAATTTCAACTGTAAACAAATTTAAGAATTAGCGGCAGGATGGTTATGGTAGTCCGTTTTGTCCGTCCCGTCATTGGGGTGACGGGTAATTCGTTTAGTGCTTAGGGAGGTATTTACAATGAAAAAAAGAATGGCTGCTATTGTGATGGCGGCATGTCTCGTATTCACGGGAGGGGTCAGCTCGTGGGCCGACACGGGAGCCCAGGAGTTCGGAACCTTCAGTGAGGTTCAGAGCTATGCCAAGATTCTGGTCGACTCGACAGGGGCCACCACCACGGATAATTCCAACGTGAACGTGAGCGGAGGCACCGTCACCGGTGAGTCCATGACCGGGGTGACCATATCCATGGCCACAGACACCGCCACCGGAAACGGAGTGGCGATCGATCTGGCCGCAAACACCGACAAGTATCTAATTGAAGACTGCAACATCAGCGTGAACGCCGGAGAAGTGAACAACACCCTCGGCTACGAGGCCGCCTGCGGAGTGGGAGTGGGCGTAGACACCGGCGAGCTGTGGATTAAGGACAGCACGATTAAGTCGTCGGGCTCCCGTTCGACGCCGGTATATCTCTTCGGTAACTCCGATACGGAGGCTACGTCGCTGGTCGTACAGGACTCCACATTGACGGCCGAAGGCGACGTGTGGATGCCCGGATTTAAGCTCCTTATGGGAGGAGCCCGTGCCACGCTCCTTATGACGGCGGATAACAGCTGGTTCTACGGAGCCACGCTGACGGCCCAGAACTGGGGCGCTCTCTCCCAGGACAGCGTCGATGCGTACAGCTACGCGATCAACACCACATCGACGGCTAAGGAGGGCGGATACGCATCATACCTTACGTACGGACTGCGCTCCTACGGATCCGGATTCTACGCCGGGCAGTACGGAATCTTCATGTGCGGCAACACCGACGTTATCACCGATACCGGAGCGGCTGCCCTCGCTGACAGCGACGCGATGAGCAAGATATCCGACTACGACGTGGACGGGACGGCACAGACCGAGATCGTGGCGCCCTTCAACGCGCTAGTGGTACATACGTCCACGCCGGATCTGACCAAGGTCGCCACCGCCGTGTTTAAGAACACGCTTATTTCCACTCAGACATCGGACCTTCCCTCCGGAGTCACCGCCGTGTCCTACGACGACGAGTTCCTGCTCGAGTCCCCCAACACGGCAGGTACGGGAAACACCTGCGGAGCGCCCTACTTCTTCAGTAAGAACCTTTACGGTTCCGCGGCTCTCATCCGAAGCATGAACGCCGACTTCACCTTCGACAACTGCGAGGTGGACTCCTCCAACGGAGTGCTGCTCCAGAGCGTGATAACCTTCGATCCGCCCAGCGCATGTGGATATCTCGACGTGGGCGGCGCCGACTCCGTGGCAGGAATCACGGCCACCTATGAGAACGGCTCTTACGACGGAGACATCCTTCACCAGGATTACCAGCGTGCAATGGCCGTCAATCTGGAGGCAAAGGCCACATTGACGGGCGCGATAGTGTCCGGCACCTATGCGGGCTGGAACGACCTGTGGTCCGAGGAGAACCTCAGGGCCGCGCTCGCAGAAGACGGCATCGACGAGAGCGTATTCAATAACGACTCGTGGGTTTCCGACGTGCAGGCCAACCTCATCCTGAGCGACGACACCGCGTACGGGGCCGAGGAGAACATCGGCGTGGATGTGGTTGTGAAAGACGGGGCCGTATGGAACGTGAACGGCGAATCCTCGCTCAGCTCGCTTACAGTTGAGGAGGGCGGTACCGTTCAGGCGGCAGACGGATACAGCATCGTGATCTACGAGAGATGCGACGCGTCCAACGCCAACACGTCCTACAGCACCACCGGCGGCACGGTCGTTTCCGCGCTCGAGGCAGGCGAGACCTACAGCAACGTGGTTATAAAGGTGACAAAGGATGCCACAGCTTCCGACGATGGACAGAGCGCTTCGGATGGTTCGTCGACACTCTCCGTCGGCGATAAGTTCACGGCCGGCAAGCTCGTCTACAAGGTTACGTCCGCCAATGCGGTCAGCGTGGTTGGCGTGAAGTCCAAGGCAGTTAAGAAGCTCACCGTTCCCGCCACCGTAAAGAATGGCTCGGTTTCCTACAAGGTGACCGCGATAGGTGCCAAGGCGTTTAAGTCATGCAAAAAGCTCAAGACCCTCACGGTGAAGAGCACCTCGATAAAGAAGGTTGCCAAGAATGCGTTCAAGGGCTGCAAGAAGCTTAAGACCGTTAAGATTAAGAAGGGAAAGACCTTCAAGAAGACGAAGAAGCTCTTTAAGAAGGCAGTGTCCAAGAAGGTTAAGTTCAAGAAGTGCTGATGTGGCGATTCGATCGGCCGCAGATGTGAAAAAAAGGGTGCTCCCAAGGCGGGGGGCGCCCTTTTTACATCCGGCGAAGGTCCGGGGGCGTCACCTACCGGGGGAGTATGAAAATTTTATGTTATGAAGGCATGAAAAAGATTCAAAGGGGGGCAGGTAAAATATTCTTGCATGCTTTGTGGCACTAATATATATTAAACTCAAGAGAAGAAATTGGGGGGGCGCAGAGCTATTTGCGTCCAAATTTTGCACCCATTTTGGGTGTTGCCTTCGTTTGTTTTAAGAAAGGTAGGAGAAAAAATGAAGAAACTCAAGAGGGCCGCGGCGATTCTGCTCGCGGTAGCGCTGGCATTTTCGTACATGCCGTCGGCAGCACAGGCCGCAGCGGGTACGGGAGCCGGATCGGTAACTGTTGTTAAAAGCACCAAGGTGAAGACCAAGAAGTACGTACTCTCCAAGGCAGCGGGCACCTACAGCGGCACCATCAAGGTGAAGATTAAGGCTAAGAAGGGCTATAAGGTCTATTACAGCACTTCGAAGAACGGATTCAAGAAGAAGAACGTGGTCAAGTCCGGTAAGGTAAAGACGCTTACTATCAAGAAGACCACCACGCTCTATATCTATGCGGTCAAGAAGACCAAGAAGTTTGCGACCAATAAGAAGCTTAAGAAGAAGGCCAAAAAGAAGGCCAAATCATATACATACGTAATCGAGTCGGGCTCCACTACGTCCGATGACAGCACGTCTTCCAACGGCAGCAGCACTACGGACGACAGCAGCACTACGGACGACAGCACCACCACGGATGACAGCACCACGGACGACAACACCACGGACGACAACACCACGGACGACAGCAACACTCCGTCCGACGATGCCCCGAGCGGCCCTTCAGACGGCGATAATACCTCGGGAGATAACACATCCGGCGGCAGTACCTCGGGAGAGACCGCTGACGATATATCGACCGATGACGGCACATACACAGACAATTCCGCCACTGAGGTGACGGGATCCTACTCCACCGCGACTGCATCAGCGGCCACGGACGGCAGCGTAACGGTGAGCTTCGCCACGGCCACGGCCGCATCCTCCGGAACGTCTACCACGGACGGTGTGACCGTAGACTACGACTCGGTTTCGGGAGTTACCATGGTGCTCATCACAGAGCCCGGCGACTACGTGCTGTCCGGCAATGCGGTGAATACGGCGGTATCCGTTGACCTCTCATCGGCCACGGACACCACGAGCGACGATGTTAACATAACTCTGAAGGACCTCGCCATCGACAACTCGGCTCTCGGAACCTCGTCCGATCAGGACATTCCCGTGATTGCGACTGCGAGCGCCGACCTGACGCTCACACTCAGCGGATCCAATTCGCTTCTGGGCAACGAGCAGTTTACCTCCGCGCCTGCGGCTGGTGTGATCTACAACGCTACGAAGAAAAAGACGATTACCGTTACCGGTACCGGTACCGACAGCCTGGTTATCCAGGACGGAATGCTTTCCACCACGAACTTCGGCAGCGAGGATCCCTCGGATGGAATATCGTCCAAGGGCGGTGTGGCAGTGACGGGAGGCGTTATTTCCATTAAGTCCAATGGAAGCTGCCTTAAGGGCACAAACCTGGGAGTCACTGTTTCCGGCGGAACCATAAACATCGACTCTTACCTCGACTGCGGCATAAAGTCCAAGTCCAGTAACGTAACCATCTCCGGCGGAACCATTAACATGAACTACACCGCCGACGACGGAATCAAGGCCAAGGGAGTCACCGAGCTCGCAGATGCCGCGGATACAAACGGAACCACCTGGGCTCTGGAGTATGAAGATGAAACCGGCATCGTAACGATATCGGGCGGTCTTATCACCATGACCGAGACCTACGGCGACGGCATCCAGGCGCATGACTTCGTTATGAGCGGCGGACAGGTTAACATAACTACATACTATGAGAATGCAGGTCTGAATTACTACAATAAGTCTCTCAGCACCTAC
>JAILAS010000121.1 GCA_024681495.1 Eubacterium sp.
GCTTGGATATATCGCCAAAAACGAGCCTGAAACTGTGAAGAAAAACATCGTTAATGTCGCCGAATATGGGCGCTTTGACGATCTGCTCGTTCTTATAGGTACCCCCTGCGAGCGTGCACTCATTGAATACTATAAGGAGCAGCTGGACAGAGACCTTAATGCAATGGAGCAGGGCGGGAGTGTTTCGCTTCTTGCAAAGTGGCTTCCGTCTATTAACACCAGTAACAGGGAAGCTGTGCGTAATGCCAGAGTAATTGCGCGGGGCTTCGGCTTTACTGACGCCGAATACAGGAAGACATTATCGGTGTTGCGTTCTTATATTAAGATACTCGAGAACAATCTTCGAGAGAGGGATTATACATTCCAATATGAGAAGCAGCCTTCAAAGGCATTATATAAGTACAGGAAGGCATTCATAAGAAACGACTCGAATAGGTATGGACGGTTCATAAGGGCGGCCGAACAGAATCCCGGACTGTTAAAGACAGAGACTCTTACTCCTTATGACGTTATAGCGCCCATTATTAGTAAAATGGTTTACGGAGATGGTGTGGATGAGGATGAGAGACGCACTATGGATGTTACATGGAATTCGTTGGAGGATTTCACCGGGAGCGATAACTCAATCGCTGTAGTGGATGGCTCCGGTTCTATGTATTACCAATATCGTGGATATAGCGGTTTTCCTGCCGCTGTGGCACAGTCTCTGGGAATATATTTTGCGGAGCGTAATAAGGGAGCTTTCGGCGGCCGATTTATTACGTTTTCTGAAAATCCTCAGTTGGTGGAGGTGAAGGGGCGTGACATCGTGGAGAAGGTTCGTTACTGTATGTCATACGACGAGTGTGCCAACACGAACATAGCGGCCACGTTCGACTTGATTTTGGATACGGCAGTTGCCAATAATCTCGGTCAGGAGGATATCCCGGAGACTATTTATATAATTTCCGATATGGAATTCGACTGTTGCGCTGAGGACTCTTCACTTACCAATTTCGAGGCCGCGCGGATAAAGTTTGAAATGTACGGTTATAAGCTGCCTCAGATAGTTTTCTGGAACGTCGACAATCGCAACAGGCAGCAGCCGGTAACCATGAACGAGACCGGTACCGTATTGGTATCGGGGTGTTCGCCGAGGATTTTTTCGATGATTGACAAGGGTACCTTAGATCCGTATTCTTTCATGATGGATGTGATCATGTCGGGGCGCTACGATAGGATTGTGGCCTGAAGGGAGCGTTGCTTAAGTTGATTAGTTAATATTTTTTCTCATCTGTCCGATAATATAACCAAAGAAGACAGACGGTCTCTTTTTGCGCTGAAAAGGATTTCAGCCACCGCCACATTTGTAAGCACTACTACAAGGAGGTAGAGTGATATGGCAGGGATTTATGATGTGTCTGTTTATCAGCAGGCAGGAAAGACTTGGAATTATAACAGTACAGGAGCGGAGCGCGTCGACGCGAAGCACCTGCCCAACGCGGATCAACCCGGTTCTACCGGGGAGAGCGGGGCCGCGAATGTTAGCGTGAAGCCCTGGACTCCCATCAGCGAGACGAGTTCTCTGGTTCCCAGGACAACCGAATACGGAAGCACTATCGGAAACGTTCAGCTTTCCGACGAGGCTGCTGACTATCTGAACAGGCTCAAGGGCAAGTTCGGAAACATGGAGTTTATCACCGTCAGCAAGGACATGAAGTCTCAGGTGCAGATGAACGCCGCCTCCTACGGCAACGCCAACAAGATGGTCGTTTTGGTCGACGATGAAAAGCTCGAGCGCATGGCCACCGACGAGGCCTATCGCAAGAAGTACGAGGGTATCATCGCAATGTCCCAGGCCAAGCTTGCCGAGGCCGGCCAAAGTCTGGCGGCCAGTGGCGCCTCCGTCAGGAGCTTCGGGATGTCCGTGGACGAAAACGGCAAGGAGAGCTTCTTCGCGACCGTAGAAAAATCGCTGGATATCCAAAAGCAGCGAATCGAGCGGAAGGCTGAGGAGAAGCGCGAGCACAGGGCCGCCGAGAGGAAGAAGGCCGAAAAGGAGGCTCGCGAGGAACGTTTACATAAAACCGACGACAAGGAAGATGCCGGGACTGAGGATTCCGTAGAAAAGTCAGCTGTAGACGATAAGGAATACGTGACCTTCGAGGCGCGATTCTTAGACGATCTTCTGGCGAAAATCCGCGAGTATTCGTATAACAGTGCCTCCTCCAGAGTCATGACCGATGCGGAGATGATGGTCGGCGGTTCGGTGGATTATAAGGGTTAAAGGCCGTGGGGGATTGGGTATGAATATGTCGTCATACATTCAAACTCAATATTCTCCCTACGCACGGTATGCTGCGGCTTCTGCGCAGGCCGACCCGGCCTGCAATCAGGCATTACACCGCACCAATGTCGTCGCCCCTGAGAATACCGACGAGCGCGAGGCCATGATCCATAAGATGCGTGAGCTCATCCGCGGTCTGGATCGCGTCGCGAAATCGAACCCGTACCTGCCCGAGTCCGGACGCACCGAGAGCGGGTTCCCCGAGCTATACGG
>JAILAS010000139.1 GCA_024681495.1 Eubacterium sp.
CTACCAGAGAAAGGCTCATTTGAGCATCATCATCTGTGGACTTTATCACGCCGTCTCCAAACGAATTGAGCTGCGCTCCCGTATCCGACGAACTCAGAGTTACTGAGCTACCGGACACAGCCTCCACTCCGAGAATCTCACCGTAGAATAACGTAGTGGCCTCCAGCCTGCTTTTATCATATACATAGGGAAGATAATTGTCGAAGCACACCGAGGAAACAATATTGGTGCCCGGCGCGGCCACGTCAACCTCAACATTTCCATAGTTAGAATAGCTGGCCAGTTCTCCGGACTCAGACAATGAGGCTACCGTAAGCGCACAGTCGGAGTCAATTCCGGCGGGTGAATAATCCTGAAAGTTGATATCGAGAGAGTCATTGCCGGCAGCTACACAGAATACGATTCCGCACTCCTCCATAACACCTGAAATCAGCCTGTCCATAATACTATTCTCATACATTCCCCCAATTGAATAGTTTACGGCTCTGACATTAACGCCGTTTTCAACAGCTCTCTCCAGATAGTACATTGCCTGCATGGTATAATAATCATTGTACCTACCGTCTTCGTCAGCGACCCTCAATGCCATTATCTTAACGTTGGGGCACTGCCCTGCTACTCCCGCTACACCAAGTGTATTGGCCTGAGCCGCAATGATTCCCGCACAATGCGTACCATGCCCACCCTGATCCTCCCGATCCATGGGATCCGGGTCACAGTCGCCGAAGTCATATCCGCAATCACCCATCAGAACCGAGTCGGGAAGAGGGTTCTCCCACATCATACCTGCCAAATCCTCATGCGTATAATCAACGCCACTATCCACTACAGCCACAACGGTCTCTCCCTCGTCATCGGAGGCGGAATATGTGTTCAGGACATTGCCGATATTCGTGTCATTGAGGTGATACTCATAGTCGGCATACTCGTCATCGAGTTCGTCGGTGACAGACTCCGTATGAGCGATATAATTCGGCTCCGCAATCTCCACCGCGTCGTTATTGGATAACTCCTCCAGCATCTCCTCCGTAGTATATTTATCGGAGGAAATAACGCTGACAATCGTCTCACCGGAGGTGTCGGATCCGGACGCCTTCTCCTGAACGCTCGCGTCTGTCGAATCATCAGCCTCGAAATCATAGACCAGCGTATCCTCTATGACATAAGCGTTCCCCAGGGACTCATCCAGGATGTCTCCCTGTTCGGAAAGAGTATTCTTCAGTTCCTTCTTAATTACATTTTTTTCTGTGGAAGATGAGGTGAGATCCTGCATGGATGAACCGAACTCATCCGAAACCTCGGGTATATCCGAAGCATCCCTGGCTCCGGAAGTCTCCGTGGTAACAGAACCATCCTTATAGAGGACAATGACCTCGCCCTCTACGTACTCTGCCCCGTCGGCTATGAGAGGCTCCGCCTCAGAGACCGCCTCGGCAGTATCAACTATTGGCGAAATCGGCAAAAGGCCAACCGCCATAATAATAGACATAGTTGCAGCAATAAAACGTTTTTTCATAACATACTCCCCTCTTATTCAGTTGCTGTTCCTCTAAAGGTAAACTGAACCGACAATCACTGTCAAATAATTATAACCCATCGTATCAATTAACGGAATAACTATTCGACTCAAACGGCCATCTAGTACCCCAGCTCCTCTCCGGCCAACACCACCTGAATACGGCCGGGTATGGCCGAATGTCTGGTGTAGACAAACTGGCTGCAGATGGTATCGGGCGAAAGGCATTCAGAGCATCGTCCGGTCTTAGAACAGGGTGTGTTCTTCTCAAGCCTCACGCAGTTCGCGGGAGACGCGGTGTTCCTCACCCTGTCGATGCAGGCCTGAAGGTTAGGCGCTACCTTATTCATGCCGCAGACAATCACCACGTTCTTTGGCCCGTAAATGAGTGCAGCCGTCCTGTTGCCCCAGCCGTCGATATTAAAGAGCTCACCGTCCATGGTTATTCCGTTGGTACTCATGAAATACCAGTCGCACGAAAACGCCTTGGAATACACCTTCTCATCGGCCTCTATGTATGTCATGTCAGGCGTCCTGGCGTAAAGCGTGATGTCGTCTCTGGCTGCGAGAGCCTCCTTCATCCCCAACTCCTCCATGGACATGGTTCCGCCGTATGATACCTTATCTCCGGCCCTGACAAGCCCGAGTGCATACTCAGCCGCCTCGCGGCCCGTGTCGAAATACACACCCTTCATGTTTCTCTTCTCGAGATTCTTAATTATGGTCGCCGCGCAGTTGGCGTAGTACTGTTTCTTGGGTAGCATAAAATACCTCCTAAGCGGTTACTGATTACATGTACTCGGGTGCCGAGAATCCCAGCACGTCGATGCAGCTCTCCAATACCCTCCTGGTCAGGTCGAGCAGGGCGATCTGCGAGCTCTGACGCGCCTTATCCTCCTGGCCCATGATCTTCGTCTCATGGTAGAAGTGATTGAAGGCATTCGACAGGGAATACACAAACGAGCAGATCTTATGGGGCGCCAGCTCCCTGAAGGCGGTTAACATAACTCCGTTAAATCCGGTAAGCTCGTTCATGAGCGCTTTCTCATTGGCGTCCGCAGGCTCGAGGATGCACGAGGGGTCAACCGCCCCGCCCTCTGCCTGATACTTGCGCAGGATTGACTTGATCCTGACGATGGTGTAGAGGATGTAGGGACCTGTGTTTCCCTCGAACGACGTGAACCTGTCTATGTCGAAGATATAGTTCTTCGTAGCCTGATTGGAAAGATCACCGTACTTAAGGGCCGCCAATGCGACCGTGCGGGCGGTCTTAACCACCTCCTCCTCGTCGATGTCGGCGTTTTGCTCCTTCTTATTGTCCAGGATCTTCTCCTTCATGGCCTCGTCGATTTCATCAATGAGAACGGAAAGCTTCATCACTCCGCCCTCTCTGGTCTTAAAGGGCTGGCCGTCCTTGCCGTTCATGGTGCCGAATCCCAGGAAGTCCAGCTTCATGTCGGGGCTTACAATGCCGCACTTTTTAGCTGCCCTGAAGACCTGGGTGAAGTGCATCTGCTGACGCTTGTCTACCACGTAGATCACGTGATCGGGGTCGTAATCGTTAACCCTCTGAACGAGCGTGGCCAGATCGGTGGTCGCATAGAGCGATGCGCCGTCGGACTTACGCACGATACAGGGGGGGATTTCCTTGGAGTCGGACTCCTCCGCCACGTCCACCACCAGGGCTCCCTGATCCTCGTGAGCGTAGCCATCGTCCTCCATCTTCTTAAGCATGTCGGGAACGTACTTCTGAGCATCGGACTCTCCGAGCCAGAGGTCGAAGTCGACGTTGAGCCTCTCGTAGTTCTTCTTCATATCCGCAACGGAAACTTCAAGTATGTGAGAGAGAAGCGCATTGTACCCTCTTCTTCCGGACTGGAGCTCGGCGGTCGCCTTAAGCGCCCTGTCGTGGAAGGCCGCGTCCTCCTTGGAGCGCGCGCTGGCGGCGGGATAGATCTCCTCGAGCTCGGCCGCGGTAAAGGGCGCCTCAGAGGGATACTCTCCCTGATAATCCTCATCGTAATACACGGGGTCGATTCCCTTGTCCTGACACTGGCAGATGATGAGTCCCATCTGCAGGCCCCAGTCGCCCATGTGGACGTCTCCTATAACCTCGTTTCCGCAGAAGCGTCCCATTCGCTTTATGGCCTCGCCGATAACGGCCGAGCGCAGATGTCCCACATGAAGCGGCTTGGCCACATTGGGTCCGCCGTAGTCAATGATAATCTTCTCGGGATTCTCCTCCTTTATGGCTCCGCATGAGGAATCTGCCGCCATCCGCTTTATATAGTCGGAAAGGAAGCTTCCGGAGAGATTGAGGTTTATGAAGCCGGGCTTCACGGCCTCGGCGGTCTCGAAGACAGTCGAATCGGAAAGCACACCGGCGACATCGCTCGCGATTTCAATGGGTGCCTTGCCCAGGGCCTTGGCCAGCCTCATGGCGCCGTTGCACTGGTACTCGCAGAGGTCGGGCCTGTTCGATACGGACACCACCGCCGCAGCCTTGTCATAGCCGCACTTATCAAAGGCTGCCGCCATTTCGTTATTTATGAGATCGATAATCTTCTCCATGTAATCCTCCTTATGATAAATCCGGGCAGCCTGCCCAAGACATGCTACCCGAAATAATCTACACTCTTCTGACTCGTAAGGTCAGAGTCAGCCACCCAGTATATCGTCCACGCTAGATCGGTCGTTCTGCTTGAGGATGGCGCTCACGGCATCCATAGTGTCGTCGTCGACGGGGCCTGTACCGTACTGACCCGAGAAGGAGTTCGTGGCGGCATTGAAGTCGCTGCGTTCCTTATTCTCCGCAAACTCACGAGCCTCCGCAATCTCCGCGGCCTTCTTGGCCTCGTCCTCGGCGGCCTCGGCCTGAAGCCTGGCGAGAATAGACGCTGCAAGATCGGCCTCGTCGTCACTCAGACCGGACATGTCCACCTCTTCCTCTTCATCGGAATCGGCAGCCGTCTCTTCGGCCCCGGCGGAAACGGGTGTACCCTCGCCCCAGTCGAAGTCGTCCCCGGAATCGTCGGAAACGGGCTCTTCGACCTCGGGGGCTTCATCTACGGGCTCTTCCGCAGCCTCCTGCGCGGCCTTTTCCTCTTCCTCAGCCCTACGGGCCTCCTCGTTTAGCTCATCGGCTCCCTCGCCGATGAAAAAATATCTCATAGGGACATAGACCACCCGCCACACCTTAACGACGTTACGCGTAATCCTCTGCCACCAATGAATCTGGTTGACTTTCTCACTCATGCTGCTCCCCCTTATCAGATGCTCTCAGGTCCTTATTTTGCGTACAACACATTTCACATTCTGATAAAAATACCGGCCTCAGTCGAGACCGGTATATCACAAATCATTTTTTAGAATTTCGCAAAAATTCCGGAATCTTAATATCCTTTTCCTGAACGGAGCTCCTAGGCTGCTCAACCCGCTGTATCTGCTGAGCGCCGGTCAAATCTGCCGCCGTTCGAACTCCGGACGTAGCGACGGTCTTAACAGGAGCCGCATTGGTAGCGGCCGTGGGCGCGGGCTTAACCGCGGGACGAACCGTGCTGCCGGGATAGCTGAGCGTGGGAGCCTTAATGACTCCGGATATGCCCGTCA
>JAILAS010000093.1 GCA_024681495.1 Eubacterium sp.
GGTACAAGCTCCGACTGAGTTAAACGCTCCGCGAGGATGCGCACGGATTCGGACAGGAATTTGTCTGCTGAAGCAGACCCGAATCCGGCGCGCAAGACTCGCGAGCGAGTCTTGACTCGGCTTGGGGTATGGATTTATGAATTTGTAAAAAACGTCAGATGATTTTTGATAACGGAAAGGAATATTTGAATGGGTACTTTATATATTCATATCGGAACACCTAAGACCGGCACGACTGCTATACAGCTCTTTATGTCCGGAAACGAGGAGGCGCTTAAGGCGCAGAACACCATCTACCCCAGACTCGGCAAGAAGGGCCATCTGGTCAGGGTGGAGCGTAACGGACACTGGCTCTGCGATGTCGAAGACTCGGAGGGCAATATAAAAGCCAATACCAAATTGATAAACGATCTGTGCAACGAATACGAAAATGTCGTGCTTTCCGACGAGGGGGTATGGAACTATTCGGCCAGGAATCCGGAATTTTGGCATGTTGTCGAGAGGGAATTTTCTAAGTACGACTTCGATTATAAGGTGGTCGTATACCTCAGGAGACAGGACGACTACGCATATTCCCACTATCTGCAGCAGATACAGACACGAAATAAATATAAGTTTACCTTAAAAAAATATCTGGACGGATGCATTACCGGAGAGAAAAACTGGAACGATTACTTCGCTTACCTGGATAACCTCTCTTCGATTATCGGAAAAGACAGAATTATCGTGCGTCCTTACGAGCGCTCTGAGTTTAGGAACGGATCCATCATACAGGATTTCTTCGATGTCATCGGGATTGAGATGACGGATGACTTCAAGGAGCAGAAGGCGGAGTATAATCCCAGTATAAAGGATGTCATCGTAGAGGCGAAGCGCTGCCTGAACACCGTTCCTCTGTATGGACAGAGCGATAAGAGCGTTTCGGAATGGCTGATTCAGATTCAGAACGAGTTAAAGGACGAGCATAAGTTAAAGAACAGGTCGGGCTTCGTAAAAGAAAAGCGAATGAAGTTTCTCTCAAACTTCGAGGAGGGAAATGACTATGTGGCCCGCGTGTACCTCGGAAGAGAAGATGGCATGCTGTTTAGAAACTACGAGGTCAAAAATGACGACAGCGAGGCCGCGTTCAGGATTGCCGAGATCAGGGATGTGTACACAAGACTCACCCTGATTAATGACGATCCCGAAAGACAGCGCTTCGACCCGCCGGACTGGAAACAGATCACGGATGAGGCTCTTCAATACTACATAAATGAGCATTCATTGAAGACCAGGGCCGAACGATACCTCAAGAGACAGAAGAAGAAGCTGAAGAAGAAGTTGAAGAAGTTAAAGAGTACTATAAAATAAGATAACAGTTTCCTGGATAAATCCATCGTGTTTTTTACATGAGAAGGAGTGATTTTAATGCATAAGGAATTTTTGATGGGAAACGAGGCGATTGCGCTCGGGGCACTGGCCGCGGGCGTTAATCTCGTTTCCGGATATCCGGGCACGCCGTCCACGGAGGTCTTAGAAACCATCGCGAAGCGCAATCCCGGCAACGTATACGTAGAGTGGTCCATCAACGAGAAGGCCGGCATGGAGGTGGCAGCAGGGGCCGCATACACCGGGGCCAGGGCCCTCGTCACCATGAAGCAGGTGGGCCTCAATGTGGCGTCCGATCCGCTTATGAGCCTCGAGTACATCGGTGTCAAGGGCGGCATGGTGGTCCTCGTATCTGACGATCCCGGCCCCATTTCATCCCAGACCGAGCAGGACACGCGTACCTTCGGCATGTATTCCAAGGTTCCCGTGTTCGATCCCTCGTCAGTATCCGAGGCGTACGAGATGATACAGGAGGCGTTTGAGTATTCCGAGAAATACGGCACTCCCGTTTTCTTCAGAGCGACCACTCGCATTGACCACGGGTACGAGGCCATAGAGGTAAAGGACGTCGACGAATATTATGTCAACCAGGCGGAGGGCTTCGTGAAGGATTCGTCCAGGTGGGTAATCTTCCCGAGGCTTTCGGTTAAGAACCACGCCCTCATAGAGAAGAGAAATGCGGACCTTAAGGACGTTTTCTCCGAATACGGCAGAAACGAGATCATCGCCGGCGTAAGCGAGGGCGGAGACTTCTCGCGAAAGGGCATTGCCACCCAGGGAATAAACTTCATGTACACGAAGGACTCTTTGCGCGGCAGGGATGCCAGGATATTAAAGGTGGCCACTCCCTTCCCGTTCCCCGAGAAGCTGGCCTGTCAGTTCCTCGAGGGGTTAGACGAGGTGCTCTGCATAGAGGAGCTCGACCCGGTGATTGAGAGGGCGCTCACCTATGTCTGCGGCAAGTACGGACTCGACGTCAGAATTCGGGGTAAGCTCACCGGCGACATTCCCGCATCGGGCGAGAATTCGATGGAGATAGCCGACGCGGCGATTACCGCGTTTACAGGTGTGGAGGGAGAGAATCCGAACGAGACTCTGCCCGAGCCCCCGGCTCTTCCCGTTCGTCCGCCCGTACTATGCGCCGGATGTCCGCACAGGGCTTCGTTCTATGCGGTCAAGAAGGCCATGGGCAAGCAGAAGACCATCTACTGCGGCGACATCGGATGCTATACTCTCGGTAACGCGCAGCCCCTGGACATGTGCGACACCTGCCTTTGCATGGGAGCAGGAATCGGCATCGCACAGGGCGTTGGTCACATAGAGCCCGACACGAAGTGCTTCGCATTCGTGGGAGACTCCACCTTCTTCGCGTCCGGAATCACGGGAACGGTAAACGCCTTCTATAACCAGGCGGACATGACCCTGGTCGTCCTCGACAACTCGACCACGGCGATGACCGGCCATCAGCCCCACCCGGGCACCGGAAGGACCGTAATGGGCCAGGTGGTTGAGAAGGTCAGCATAGAGAAGGTATTACGGGCCATCGGCCTCAAGGTGGTGGAGACCGTCGATCCTCTGGACCTCGATCTCTCCGTGGAGACCGTAAAGAGGGTGGCAGCCGAGCCGGGCGTTAAGGCGATAATATTCCGCTCGCCCTGCATTGCGGTGACCAAGCCAAAGGGACGCTCGCACGTGGATTCGGATAAGTGCATCGGATGCGGCAAGTGCATAAATGACCTCGGATGTCCCGCCATTGTGCTCGACTCCGATGGCAGGAAGGCTAAGATAGACACGGCGTCCTGCACGGGCTGCACGCTCTGTGAACAGGTCTGTCCCGTCGGAGCCATCTCCGGCGGACTGAAGAACGATACGCAGGAAGGAGGACTCAATGGGTAAGAATATAATCATGTGCGGGGTCGGCGGACAGGGTACGATCCTCGCATCCCAGTTGGTCGCTACTGCGGCAATGAACAACGACATTCCCATAAAGACCGCCGAGACCATCGGAATGGCGCAGCGCGGGGGCAGCGTGCTCAGCCACCTCAGGATCGGCGAGGGCGTGAATTCTCCCCTGATTGCGAAGGGGGAGGCGGATTTGATAATCGGATTTGAGCCGGGCGAGACCGTGCGCCATCTTCCGTTTTTGAAGAAGGGCGGGGCCGTAGTGGTCAGCCGCAAGGCCGTTATGCCGGTCAGCGCCATGATTGGCCAGAGCAGCTACGAGCCAGACGAGATGATAGAATACCTGAAGGCGCACGTGGAGCACCTCACCGTCGTGGATGCGGACAGGGCAGCAGCCGAGCTGGGCTC
>JAILAS010000018.1 GCA_024681495.1 Eubacterium sp.
TATATTGAACCTTATGCCGGTGAAGCAGGATACGGAGCTGCAGCTCCTTCGGGCCCTTTCCAACACGCCTCTTCAGGTTAACATAACATTTCTGACGCTCTCGACCCATCAGTCGAAGAACACCAGCCGCTCGCACCTCAACCAGTTCTACACGACGGTCCCCGAGCTGGTGGCAGGCGGAGGCACGCTGGACGGGCTCATCGTCACAGGGGCGCCGCTCGAGCGCATGGACTACGACACCGTGGATTTCTGGGACGAGCTCTCGAAAATCCTCGACTGGGCGCGTAAGAACGTTACATCTACCCTGTTCGTGTGCTGGGGCTCTCTGGCAGCGCTCTATTATTACTACGATATTCCGAAATATCCGCTGGAGAAGAAGCTCTCCGGTATATATAAGCACTTCGTCAGGAACAGGAAGATACCCCTGGTACGCTCGTTCGATGACGTGTTCTACGCACCCCACTCCCGATTCTCTGAGGTGAGAGAGGAGGACATCGCCGGGCACGATGAGCTGGAGATCCTGGCGCACTCGCCGGAGGCGGGTGTATATCTCGTCATGAGGAAGGACGGCAGCGAGGTCTACGTAATGGGACATCCCGAATACGACAGGCTTACGCTGGACGGTGAGTACCACAGGGACCTCGACAAGGGTATGAATCCGGATATCCCCAAGAACTACTACGAGAACGACGATCCGGAAGTCAGGCCGTATCTCACGTGGAGGGCGAACGCCAGCCACCTCTATACGAACTGGCTGAACTACTACGTATATCAGGCCACGCCCTTCGATATCACCAAGGTCCACAAGGACTGACGAATTGCACACTTATAAAAAAATCGGCCGCCCCGGGGCTATTCCCCGGAGTGACCGTTTTCTTTTTTGCTGAATTTGTGGTTGTACATCTCGTGGTCCGCCCGACGGTTCGTATCGTTTATGTCGAAGTCGATCAGCGGGTCGTAGGCCTTTAGGCCGGCGGATATGCCCATGTGTATCGAGGGATAGGCACGGTTGGCCTCGGCTATGTTGACGTTGGTTTTGGCCAGGCGGCGCTTGCAATCTTCCACGGAGGCGGAGTGCACAATGGCCGAGAATTCGTCGCCGCCCATCCTGTAGCAGTTGGCGACATCCGAAAAGTTCGCCTCGATGGCGTCGGAGACCGTCTTAATGTACAGGTCGCCCATGTCGTGGCCGAGAGTGTCGTTGCAGGCCTTAAGGTCGTTTATGTCGAAGACGATGATGACCTTGCCGTTCGGGTCGAATCCGGACGAAAGAGTGTACGAGGCGTAGGCCGTTCGGTTGAAAAGGCCGGTGAGATGGTCGTGGAAGGCCATGTCCTTGTATTGCTCCGCCATGACCGCCTTCGATATGGCTGCCCGGGCCTCCTTCAGTGACGAATAGCCCTGGTACAGTATGAACACGGTGAAGAATACAATGCCCAGTATCATCGGGGGCATGTAGTCGCTGTAGTAGTATGAGAGCATATCGATTATCAGGCCGCCCAGACACAGGAAGATGAAGAAGAGGCTGTTTCGGACGGTTTCCGACATGCCGAACCTGTACCTCTCGTAGACGGTCATTCCGATTACGACGACCACTATCGAGAACAGCGCGACGTGGGTTAACAGCAGGTTCTCCTTGAAGTCGGCTATGTTCGACATCTGCATGCCGATGGTGATCACCATGTCGGCCAGGGTAAAGCCGATGGGGATGTACCATATCAGGGAGTGGCGTGACTTGTACAGGCTCTTAATATAGAATACGAACGGAAGCCCGGCACTAAACAGCGTGGCGAAACACAGCTGCGAAACGAATACCGACTGTGGGAAGAATATGAGGAATCCGTTGCAGTCCGTCAGCTTCCACAGTCCTACCATGATTGAGAAGAGTCCGAGCGCCATGATGCTCTTGTCCACAATCGGGTTGGTGAGGTTGTAAAGCCCGTAACTCACGAAGAACGCTCCGATTATGATGATCGATATGCAGATCAACATCAACGGGATGCTGGATGTGAGCACGTCGAAGATGATGTCGTAGCGCGATCCGAAGTACACGAGGGGACCTCTGGACGAACTCGAGTCATAGAGGGGGTAGATGCTTATGACCATCGTGCTGTTGGAGTCCGTGCTGCTGAAGGTGACGGAGTTCCAGATGTTTCCGATAACGGTGGGGAATAAGGATTCGCCGTCTATTCCCATGGTGTATTTAAGCGTGTTTCCGCAGGTTACGCGCGTGGACTGGTGGCTGGTGTGGAAGTAGAGGGTGGAGTACGAGCCGTGAATCTTCGGAAGAGTAAAGTAATAGTCAATCCTGTAACCGACGGGAGAAGAGTCGTCCTCTACGGTCTTCGATGATTCGGGCAGAAGGGTGACAAATCCGCTGTCGGTGATGTCGCGTGAACTTTCTACTTTATTGGATGTGGCCGTTAGGACCACTATTGCAACGGCCGCAGCCAGCAATGAGAAGTACATCGCCAGCGCGGTGAGTTTGAACTTGGATTCGAGCATTATTCTCTCTCCGGTATTTGAACGTAAGAAAAAAGGATGGGCTAAATGATGGGGTGTCTTCATTGCTCATCCCGTTAGTAACTATATCATCAACCTGAAGATGCTTTAGTTGATTGCTTTATATCATATCATGGATATCGTTATTGCGCTATAGATAATCGTTATAGCAAGTGCCATCATAACAGAGACCGCATGATTTTGCTTTTGATTGTTGGTATGATTTTTTCACCGTGTTATAATAGAACAGGTGCGAGGCACCGTATAATGCAGTTTTAAGGAGGAGACCAATTATGGATATTAACAAATTACCCTTCGAAATGCCCAGCTACGACCTTACCGGCAAGGTGGCGGTCGTTACCGGCGGAACCAAGGGAATAGGATATGGAATCGCAGTGACCCTCGCGTACTTCGGGGCCAAGGTGGTGCTCACCAGCCGTCATCAGGACGACTGCGACAAGGTCGCAGCGGAGATCAATGAGGCGGGCGGAGAGGCCATCGGCATCCAGACCGACGTGCAGAGCACGCAGCAGGTAAATGCCCTCATAGAGAAGACCGTTGAGGCATACGGCGGCATCGACATTCTGGTAAACAATGCCGGAATGGCCGTTACGAAGTTTGCGGTTGACATAACTGAGGATGACTATAATAACGTAATGGACTCGAACCTTCGAAGTGTGTACTTCGGATGTCAGGCCGCTGCTAAGCAGATGATCAGCCAGGGCAGGGGAGGCTCCATAATCAATATCGCTTCTATCGGAGGACTCAAGGGATCGAACGCCCTTTCCACCTATGGCGCATCCAAGGCCGCGGTTATAAACCTCACCAAGGACTTCGCCATCGAGTGGGGACGCTATAACATTCGCGTTAACGCGCTGTGTCCCGGATACGTAAAGACTGCCATGAACATGGAAGCGCTCCAGGATCCCGCATACGTTAAGAGGACCCTGAAGTCCATTCCCCTGAAGCGTTTCGGCGAGATCAGCGAGGTCGCTTCCATCGTGGCTTTCCTCGCGTCCGACGCATCTTCGATTATGACCGGAACGGCCGTGGTAGCCGACATGGGAGCTACCCTCGAATGATGGGCGACAATCTTTCACAACGCATCGCCGGAGAGCTTAAGGACAGAATCGACGGATCGAAGAAGGGCTACAGGGCTTCCGACAAGCTACCCAACGAGAACGACCTTTCTCAGGAGCTTGGTGTATCGCGCACCACGCTCCGGGAGGCCATCAGGATACTGGTGAATGATGGTTACCTCGTCGTAAAGCGCGGCAGGGGTACCTTCGTCTCGTCGGAGATGGAGCGGTTCGCGTCCTCGCAGAAGGTGGCCGCTACCGTGGACAGCACCAAGGTGACCCTGAGGGATCTGTTCGAGGCCCGGCTTATCATAGAGCCCAAGGCTGCCGCATTGGCGGCGAAAAGGGCCAGTGACGAGGAGATTGCCGAAATCTTAAGGCTGGGGGAGATCGTTCAGAAGAACATCATGAAGAACCCCAGGGGATCCTCGCGCATAAAGTCCGAAAATGACTTTCATGGGGCCATATTGAAGGCCGCTCATAATGACTTTATCGAGTCGTTCATTCCGCTTCTCACGGAGACCATCGAGAAGGTGTTCGCCCTGGATGAGAATCTCGAGAGCATAGCGGAGGATGCGTATAAGGACCACATAGTCATTATGGACTGTCTGAAAAAGAGGGACGAGGCCGCGATTGAGAGCGCTGTGCTCATTCACCTTCACCACGCTGCCTGGAACGAGAATCTGGATATCCGGTGAGGGGATGGATTTCGATACCGGTAATTATCCCGGTAGTAACAGATCTTGAAAGGGCTTTTCAATCACCTTTCCAAGGTCTGTTTTTTTCTATTATTCTGGTAGTATAAGGCGTTGAATTTCGTTGATGAGTAACTATACTGTGGTCAGAAGTGAGATGTCCTGTCGGATAGAGGTGTTATGGACATGAAGAGAAAACTTTTTATTGGGATGTTTGCACTGTTTGTACTGTGTGTTTTTTCGATTGTGCGGCTGAACATGGACGTGTCTGCAGATGATTTGAATACCGCACAGCCGGAATACTCGGAGTTTTCCGAGCTTAACGGTAAGACAGTGTCTATGCTCACGGGGGCTCCTTTCGAGGAACTGGTGAAAAGCAAAGCTCCGGATGTCGGGGAATTTACCTTTTTTAACAATACGCCTGATATGCTGCTTGCTTTGCAATCGGGTAAGACAGATGCGGTTTTGACCAATAACGCAATCGCTGCTTTGGCTGTAAACCGCAATAATGACCTTGTTCTGTTTCCGCAGGAGCTTAAAGACGGCGAGTTCGGCTTTGCTTTTGCCAAGGGTGATTCGCGTGCAGATGCCTGGCAGGAGGCTTATGACAGCATTTCGCAAGAGGAAATCGAAGCAGCGTGGGAGAAATGGACGGGAGCCGATGAGAGCGTTAAAAAGCTGCCGGATCAGGATTGGGCCGGTGCTAACGGAACGGTGAAAGTGGCAGTATGCGACACGCTCGAACCCATGAGCTATGTGGGCGGAGACGGTGAAGCTAAGGGTTTTGACCTGGAAATAATCCTTATGATTGCCAAAGAAATGGACCTGCACGTGGAATTCAGCAGCATGGAGTTCTCCGCCATATTGTCTTCGGTGCAGTCGGGAAAAGCAGATATAGGTGCCGGTTCCATAATAATCACGGAGGAACGGGCGCAGGCGGTTGATTTTGTGGAGTATTATCCTGCGGCCTTTGTTCTTATTGTGCGGGCAAGGATTGTCGTTTTGAAAGAGCAGAATACATCTGAGACTGCGACCGAGTCTGGGGACGTTTCTTTTGCAGGCGGTATATCGGAGAGCTTTAACAAGACCTTTTTGAGGGAAGAACGCTGGAAGCTTTTTATAGACGGCGTGCTTACAACGATGCTGATAACGCTGCTTGCGATATTGTTCGGAACGCTTCTTGGTTTTGCTGTTTTTATGCTTTGCCGTAATGGGAATCCCGTAGCAATTCTCGTCACACGGTTCTGCGTGTGGCTGGTACAGGGAATGCCCATGGTGGTGTTGCTCATGATCCTGTACTATGTGAGTTTTGGCAATGTGGATATAAACGGCGTTGT
>JAILAS010000029.1 GCA_024681495.1 Eubacterium sp.
GCCATTTCGTCTTCGGTTATCGGTGGTACGCTCCTTACGGGCGGCGTGGGAAATGTCATCGGCTCCTTCTTCGGTGTCATGATAAACGGTACCATATCGTCGATAGTTAAGACCAACGGAAAGCTGGCGAGCTCATGGCCCAACATCCTTACCGCCGGGCTGCTCTTTGTATTCATCGTAATCCAGAGCGTATTTGCCATAGTTCGTTCGCGTAAGAATGATTAATAATGTCCAAATTTTTGAACGCTAAAACTTTAAATATCTGTCTGTGCCTCCTACTGGCCGTGGGACTTACCGCGGCCGGCTGCGGCACGGACGACCGTGTCGGAGGGGGCTCAAATGCCTCCTCCGACGCGTCTGCGGATTATGAGTCCTCAGACGCATCAGATGATTCGTCCCTCATAACCGTCGGGTTCTCCCAGATTGGCGCCGAGTCCGACTGGCGGATTGCTGAGAGCGCTTCTATCCAGAACACGCTGACAGTCGAGAACGGGTACAACCTCATCTTCGAGAACGGGCAGCAGAAGCAGGAGAACCAGCTCAAGGCCATCCGCGAGTTCGTCGACCAGAAGGTGGATTACATAATTCTGGATCCGATAGTGGAGAGCGGCTGGGACTCCGCGCTCGAGGAGGCGCGTGACGCCGGCATTCCGGTCATCATCGTGGACCGCGAGGTCGAGGTGGAAGACGAGAGCCTCTACGTCTCCTGGGTGGGGTCTGACTTCTACCTCGAGGGTGTGAGGTGCACCAAATGGCTGGAAGCTTTTCTCGAGAAGGAGGGCTACGGAGACGAGGAGATTAACATCGTCGACATACAGGGCACCCTGGGCTCGTCTGCGCAGATAGGCAGGACGAAGGCGCTCGAGGATGCCATCGACACCCACGGGAACTGGAACCTCCTGGCCCAGGAGGAGGCCGACTTCGTTCAGGCCCGCGGCAAGGAGGTCACCCAGGAGCTTATCGAGAAGTATGGGGATAAGATAGATGTCCTCTACTGCGAGAACGACTCGGAGGCGTACGGTGCGCTCGAAGCCATAGGCGAGGCGGGCTACCAGGCCGGCTATAACCTCGCGGCCGGGGAGATAATGGTGCTGTCCTTCGACGCCGCCGAGAGGGGGCTGACCGACACCAAAAACGGCGTCATTGCGGTCGACACGGAGTGCAATCCGCTCTACGGCGAGACGCTCTCGTCCATGATAAAGACCCTGGAGAAAGGCGGCACGCTTCTTAAGACGAACTACGTCAGGGAGGCGCAATTCTCGGCATATACGGGCTTTAGCACCGTAATCGTCGACAATGTGACTTATCCTGTCACATTCCTGACCGATGCCGTGATGGAGACCCGCGAGTATTGACGGCCGCGGCCGTTATAAGTAAAAGTTATAACGGGCTATAGGATTATGGTATTGCCATAAGGGCGCATATTCATTGACTTTGAAAGGTCGTATGATAAAATACGGATGTACCGGCAGTTTGGCCGGTACATTTTTGAATAGCAGGAGAGAATGTGCCGGATACCCCGGCAGAAGGAGGCAGAATTATGAAGTACAAGAAGGTATTGACAGTACAGGATATTTCCTGTGTGGGACAGTGTTCGCTGACGGTGGCTCTTCCCATACTTTCGGCAGCAGGGCACGAGACAGCGATTTTGCCTTCGGCGGTATTGTCCACTCACACGGCCGGATTCACGGGATACACATGTAGGGACCTCACCGACGATATGCCCGACATCACGGCGCACTGGCAGAAGGAGGGCATAAAGTTCGACGCCATCTATACCGGATATCTCGGCAGTGCTACGCAGATAGGATACGTTAAGGATATGTTCGAGACGCTTAGCGCGGACAGGTTCGTCAGCATCGTCGACCCCGCCATGGCGGACAACGGAAACCTCTATCCCGCCTTCGATCAGGCGTTCGTCGAGGAGATGAAGTCGCTGGTATTTTCCGCCGATATCATCCTTCCCAATATCACGGAGGCATGCTTCCTCACCGGAGTCGAGTACAGGGAGACCTACGATGAGGCATACATCGACAGGCTCGTTAAGGCGCTTCACCTCGGCGGAGCCAAGACCGTAATCCTCACCGGAGTCGGATACACTGAGGATACCACAGGAGTGGTCATCTCCGACGGCAACGAGGTTAACTACTACAAGCACAAGAGAATATCTCAGGGAAGCCACGGCACGGGCGATGTGTACGCGTCGGCTTTCGTGGGCGCATACATGAAGGGATACCCGGCTTACAATTCGGCGCGCATCGCGGCTGATTACACCGTTAAGTGCATCGAGAACACCATTGGCGACGAGTCCCACTGGTACGGAGTTAAGTTCGAGCCGGTACTGCCTTACTACATAGATGAGTTGAGATAGACTTCCGCCCTTAGGGCCCGGAGGTGACATATGCTTACTTATGAATTAAAAAAGAGAGAGGGTGTGCCCCTTTACGAAGAGCTGTTCGAGGAGATCCGCCGTGACATCACGGCGGGTAACCTCAGGGACGGCGAAAGGCTGCCTTCCAAACGTTCCCTTGCCAAGCACTTGAACATAAGTGTAAACACGGTGGAACACGCCTACCTCAAGCTGGTTGAGGAGGAGTATGTTCGATCGGAAAAAGGCAGGGGATTTTTTGTCGATTCGGGGACGGAGTGGCCTGATTCTCCGATGAAGATGGGGTTCCACGGATGGAACGTCGCGGCTGTCAGAAAGCGCGAGGTCAGGGCGAACGACGAGGATGGCGCGGAGGATTCCGAGACCTTTTCCATGGACTTTAAGGGCAATAAGTGCAGCGTGTCGCTATTCCCGTCCTCCACGTGGGTGAAGCTCATGAGGTCGCTCCTGTCAGGGGAGGACAAGGAGCTTTTCGAGCCCATTCCCTACAACGGACATCTTTCGCTGCGCAGGGCCATCGCCGAGCACCTGCGCAGGTACAAGGGCATGGAGGTGGATCCCGAGGCCATAATCATCGGCGCGGGAACGGAGTTTTTGTACAGGAGACTTCTGGAGATGATGGGCCCGGGCACCATGGTGGCCTTCGAGGATCCCGGATACAAGCAGCTTACCCAGATGTGCGTGAATGCGGGCGGATTGTACTCCTA
>JAILAS010000003.1 GCA_024681495.1 Eubacterium sp.
GCATAATCCGATATTACATAGTGTGCCTCTTTAAGCGGCCTTAAAAGCTTACGTAGATTTCTGGCTACGTCCCTATCGTTTACATTTTCAAATACCACGCCATCAAACAACGCATTTGAAAAATTCAGATAGTCTTCGTACAGACCTTTATCACGCATTTCTTTTTCGTGCTTCCGGGCAAAATTCCCCATGCGCTCCCACTGGCTTTTGAGATACTCATAGCGTATCTTCTTATCTCCGCTCGGGAAATCTTCCACGTTTTTAAACAGACCTGTCTCTTTTGCCATTTCAGCAATATTGTCATCTGTGATAGCTCTGCTTTCGGTTATGCCTCTCTGTCCTGTTACCCCAGAATAAGAAGACGCGATAGAAGGATTATTCGTTGCAAAGAACGATATTCCATCGTCACTCTTGTTTGTATCAATCTCAGTGAATCCAAATGCCTGGGTCCCATGATGTAACAAAGGTGAATCATATCCTGCTGCCCTTGCAGTTTGCTCCACGTACTCCTGCGCTTTCCCCATATCTCCGGAATCTACGGCGTTCATGTATGCTATATCTAAAGAATCTCTTAAACTTTCATCTTTCTTATTGATTTCAAGTATCTCTTGGAGTATACTTAAACCATAAGATGACGAGCTGTTTCTACGTGTACCCTCTTTTGGGAGCGTAGTCCCAAGAAAGAACAGCTCGTCTTTTTTTATGCTTGTTGCCTGATGAAAATATAGTCTTTGGGTATCATTTGTATGGAACCTTTTGACTACAACAAGCGTTAAATATTCGTGATTTTTCCCACTTTCATCTTGAATATAAATAGGCGCAACTATAGATATTCTGTCATGTTGCTCACCATTATAGTTTTTTTCATAACCTACAATTTTTCCTTTTTCAATAACAGCTGGTACAGCTTTATATGTTCTAATTTTTAATTTAGAAGATTTTGAATGACTCCTATCATCCTTTATCGATCTTTTATTCAATAAAACATCGCCAAAGATAGGATTAACCGCCTTATTTCCAATGGAATTGAAGTAATTTTCTATCTGCTTATATAAATCTCCATCCTCAACCGGAAATTCATTTACACTAATAGTCGTTACTTTAGGCATATCAAGTACAGTCCTCTTATTTTCTTCAATCTCGGACTGTATCTTTTCTATATCAATTACTTTCAGCGCATGCTTTGTCTCGCCTCCGGTCCCTTCCCCCTTCTGGTAATTCTCTATTGCTGTAGTCGTTGCCTTCAGGAGCTTTGCGCGCAGCTCTTCTTTTCTTGTCGGATTCTTGAATTTTACTCCCGTCATCTCGCTTAATGCATCTACGATTATACGGAAAAATTCCATCATCTTATCAATGAAGCTCTGGTTTTGCGTCTCGGCTACCGCCTGCACGAACTCATTGATATCCATGTCAGAGTCAAATAGTGATATGATGAAATCGTTACACAGCTCTTTATAGGCTTCCAGTCTACTCTTGCCATGCTCAATCTTGGCATAGTCCTCCCTATAAGCATCCGCCACCGCTCTATAAAAATCAGGCGATTCTTCCAGCATCATGTCAATAAAGTCACTATAGAATTTCTCCATCTCCTCGGGAGCATATGCTTCATTAAGCTCTCCTAAGGACTCATGTACCAATGTCCTAAGGGTGTTATCGTAATCGGTGTTTATTGTAATTAAAGAGTTTTTAAAGCTGAAGGTTCCTCTCTTTTTATTTTTGCCACTTTCATTAAGCTCTATATCAATTCCTGTAAGCTTCGCTATGGCCGACGCGGCGTTGTATAAATCGTCATCTTCATGAACAGATCTATTGTCTATTACTTCTCCCTTACCTCTCCTTTCAGGCGTTCTTATCTCGTTCGATTCGGAAGTACCTTCTGCACGCTCCGCTCCCATGTCATACAGTGCGCGCATAGCCTTGTCTGTCATCCACCCTTTATACGCGCCCACTGTACTAAGGGCCTTATCATAGCTCTGCCCTATCTCTCCGGCGTTGATAAGCCTCTGCGCAGCTGTGTTATACATGGACGGTGACATGTTGCTGGCGTAGTTTGCTACATATACATTTGCTTCGTAGGCCGTGTTAAGATTCGCAGCATCGTTAATAAGCGTCTCCAGCTGGGTGTTATCTGTAGACACTTCCTCTGTGGTTAATACCTCAGTCTCCCCGGCATCCTTTACCTGGATCCCGATTTTATCTCCATTCTGTACGAACGAATCTATCTGTACCGTATCTCCGGACTGTGTATTTACCTCAATATTCTTATTATCAATACTCTCATACTGGGCCTTCTGTTCTTTGATACGTGCTATCTCGCCCTCGGCTGCACCTCTGTTATAAGCTGTAACAGCGCTCGGGAGCATCTGGGCAGTATCTACTTCCTCATCGTTATAACCGGCCTCATACGCTTCCTCAGCGCTCATAGATGTTCTCCAGGTATTCAGCTCATCTGCCGTCGCTTTATGCTCGGCCTGAAGCCTTCCGGACTGGATCTCATATGCGGTCTGTGCATCTGCTCTCACCTGTGAGTTATCAATTTTCTGGGACTCTCTATAAGCGCTCTCCAGGTCCTGAGCACTCTGCGCGCGTCTTATGTCAGATACTGCACGCGCAGCGCTCTCAGGGGTTGCCTCAATAGAGGCGTTTATATAGGGATTGGAAGAAACGCTTGTGTTATTTGCTTCAGTATCATCGCTCTCTTTTACAGTAGGTGCGGTTTCATCAGAAACTGCTGTCTCTTCATCTGCGGTGATTTCCTCGGCCGTAGCATTATTTATATTCGCATCATTCTCGATGTTCACATTATTCTCAATGTTCGCATACTTAGAACGATCCTCAAGATACGCCGCCGTCTCCTCAGCCGACAATGCCTCAACCTCTCCATATGCGCTCTCATAGCCTTCTACTACAGCCTTGAGTTTACCTAAGTTACTTCGGCTGGAATTATTCTCGTACTCATCCAGAGCGCTCTGTACGGCTTCGTGTTGGATGTTGGCAGCCTTACCTAATATTGTATCCGTCTCGTTGTTAGACTGCGCCTTTGCGCCATGATACGTGCTTGCAGCGGCTCCGGCTACGTTTGCTGCTGTACCAAACGCTCCACCGCTTATTGCTCCGGCCAGATAGTCCTGTGCCATCTGAGAAAATTCATCTCTCATAGCCATGCTCTGGGCTTCCTCTTCGGAAGCTCCCCGGTTTATATAGTTTTGCACCGCAGTATTGAATGAGCTCTTATCTCCGTTAATAAGGTTATCAGTGATAAAGTTAGCTACATCCGTTCCCACTTCCTCTAGGCCCTCTATGTTGGCCTGTTTGAGTATGCTCTTTACTATTCCCTTAACGCCACTTACAACTCCACTCGTGGCATTTTCAAACAGCTTATACATATTATCCAGGGGTATCTTCTCAAATACGCCCTCAGCAATTCCTGCCGCCAAACCGGTCAATACACTCTGCATTCCTGTAGCACCATTATCCGCGGATTCTCTTTCCTGCTGCGCCTGCATCGCTAAAGACATCGTTCCAAGGGTAAGTGCTTCTGTTCCTCCGCCTAAAGCTATAGCCGACGCAGAATCCGCTATAGATGTTCCGGTATTATACAGGAATGATAAGGCACTTCCGGCCGCAGAATTACCCTTAGCTTTCCAATAACTGTTTATATCATCAGAGACCTCCTGCCTCGTATCTGAGGCTAAATTACTCTGACGGCTCATTTCGTCATACGCATTGTAGGGCTGCTTCTTATCTCCGTTAAGAATATAGTCCAGACGATTCAAGCTTGCCGCATATCCTCCGGCTAGATTCTGCCCTACGCTCTTAGCTGTGGCCAATACAGGGTGCTCTGAAGCGTATTCCTTAGCTTCGGCCACTTCCTTTTCATATTCTTCTTTGTCGGTTATTCGATCGTTATACTGCGCCAATTCTGCTACGTTTGAAAGCCCGGTCCTTGCTGTGAACTCTTTAGCTACAGAACTATAATCCAGCGCCGACATATCTGTATATGCATCCTGAACAGTGTTGCTGGCCGTATTGAATTTTTCAGTATACTCAGATAAGAGGGCCTTGTCTTCATCAGACAATCCCTTATACTGTTCCTCAAGCTCCGGAAGGTATGTCGAATCCTCATAATCTGAAAGCTCTTCCTGTAACTCGCGATACTTTTTAGCGGTCTGCGCATATGATCCATCATACTTAGAACCACTCCAGGTATCTAACGTATGCTCTGTGTTAGACAATTCCATCTTAAGAGTGTTAACTTTATTCTTAAGCTGGCTGCTTGTCATGTTCTCGGCCTGTGCCTTGCGCGTTTCACTCTCATCCTGCGTCTGTGAAAGATAATACGCGCCGGCCTTAGCACGGTTCTCATCTGCTGTCTGCTGAATCCCCGCCTTATAGTCGTTATATGCGTTCAGCATACGCTCCCATAAAGATCCTCCGGATTCTTCCGTGGTGTTTGCGTTGCTCTTGATCGTAACTGTTGGATCAGCTCCATTGTTATAGCCGTGGGACTCCTGGTAGTCTGAATAGCTCGTGCCACCGCCCAGACTTATAGCTGTGTCCTTATACGAGTTATTCTGCGCCTTCTGCAAGCTCTCCAGGCTTACTCCCGAATGCGATTCATATGTTCCGTCTTTTATTGACTGACGGCGCCTGGCTAAGAGGTCTTCCCATTCCTCGTCACTGTATTTCTTAGAATTATTGTTTTTGCTGTTATAACTCGCCATACTCTCTCCTTAAGATATATGCAATCTGTCTAAAAAGTAATTTGTCTGTGACTCAGTAAGTCCTAAGCTTCGGATGTAATCAATCCGGTCAATCGGGCTCGAATACGATAGCGCCTTTTTAATGACTGAAGTAGAATAGCTATCAGATAAAGGCGCACCGCTTGAAGATGTCGATGAGCTTTTGGAACTGGAGCTACTAGAGCTGCTTGAGCTGCTTGAACCGCTCGAACTACTAGATCTTCTAGAGCTTCCGGAGCTTCCGGAACTTGATACACTGGTAGTCGATGTGTTTGCGCTTTCAGTAGTCTTTGATTTTGTTTTAGTCTTGGTCTTATCCTTGGTTTTGGTCTTACTCTTAGTTTTTTCTTTACTGTTCGTAGTTGATGTGGAGCTGCTTGAATATGAAGAATCCTCATGTGTATTCTCCCAATAGCTGCTATCAGATGTGCTACTATAATCCGACGCATCCCAGCTGTTAGAGGATGTAGTGGTCTGGGCGTTCTTTTCGTTCCAATATTCGCTCTGCCAATAATCTCTGGCATCCGCATACTTGTTGTAATCGAAATCGCGCTCACTCTCATACATGCTACGTGCATAGTCGCGATCTGTCTGATAGTCTTCAACCGTATCCCTGTACTGTTCATATTCCGTGTCATACATATCTTTGGCCGCACTCCACTGAGTAGTCAGATTCTCGCTCTCGCGATTATACTGATCTGCCTCCAGCTGATAGATATCCATCAAAGCGTTATTGGCCTCCTGAAGATACGCCTGGTACGCCTGCTGCCCGGCTGTCTGTGCATAGCTGCTGCCATATCCTCCGGATAGCTTAGATGTATTAGCTACAGCGTTATTCATAGCCGTCTTGCCGGACTGCTTGTACTGATCCAGGTAATTCTGGTAAAAAGCATCCGTGTTCATGTTAAAGTTAAACTCTTCGCGATTGATAAGCTTGTCATATATATCATTAAGTGACTGCTCATATGTAGACGTAAACGACGAAGGCTCACTATCTAAAACATCCTGAAGGTTCGTAGCTGCATTTGATACTGCGCTGCCTTGCTGATATCCGGCGTTGTATGCGTCAAAGGCCGCCTGCGTTGCGTCTGATACCTCGCCGGTGGCTCCGGATACGGATGTTTCTCCTCCATAATTATGAGTGGTAGACGATGTGCTCTCGTGGCTCCCGCCCTGAGAAGAGGAATCACTACTGCTTGAAGATGAGCTGCTTTCAGTCGTGGAACTGGTCCCTGTGGTTTTGGTGTTTTCAGACGTCTTAGTAGTTTCGTTAGTTTTGCTATTCGTGGTCTCTTTGCTATTGCTCGTGCTTGTTTGCTTGCTGCTCGACATTTTCTCCCCCTCCCTTTACTTAGATTTGGTTTTGCTCGTTTCTTTGCTATTTGTGGTCTCTTTGCTGTTGGTTGAAGATGATGTATTCGTGGTTTCTTTTCCGGTCGTAGTCGATGAACTCTCTGTGGTCTCTTTTGTATAATCTGTTGACTCAGAATCCGTATGCGACGTCTCCCAATTCGTAGAATCACTGCTTGACCAATCCGTACCATTTTCGTCATAAGTCGAACTGGATGTGGTCTGAGCGTTCTTCTCATTCCAAAATTCATTCTGCCAATAGTCCCTGGCGTCTGAATAAACACTATAGTCATAATCACGCTCATTCTGATATGCCTCTGAGTAGTAGTCTCGATCCGCCTGGTAATCAGACACTTCATCTCGATACTGGCTGTAATCAGTGTCATACATCTCTTTTGCGGCCGAATACTTATCCATCAGATCCGCAGTCTCCTGCGCATACTGATCAGACTCCAACTGGTACACATCCATCATGGTATCCTGCGCTTGAGAGATATAATCGTTATATGCCGCCTGGCCTGCGCTCTGCGCATATGAGGAAGCATAACCGCCGGTGGCCGCTGCTGCCTGTGCTGTGGTGTCTGTCAAGGCAGTATTGGCCTGCGCTTTATACTGATTCAGATAATTCTGATAGAGGGTATCGTTAGCCGCATCAAAGCTAAAACTTCCACGATTAACCACCTGATCATATAGTGAATCCAGCGCGTCCTGATACGTTGAAGAAAAATCTCCGGGTTCACTATCTATAACGCTTTGAAGCTGGTTGTATGCGTCTGTCACGGCCTGCGACTGGGTATAGTCACTGCTGTACTTACTGAAGTTGGCCTGCGTCGTATCCGACACGGTACCTGACGCTGTAGTAGTACCTGTTGACGTTCCGGTGGTATAGGATCCTCCTGTGGAATCAGTATGACTACCGCCGTTAGTTTGGGTATCAGATGATGACGTTCCGGTACTATTAGTGTTTGTTGTCGAAGATCCAGTAGTAGTTGACGTGGAATTACTCGTTGATGTTGAACTGGTACTAGAGCTCGCGTTTGTCGTTGATGTTCCTGATGAGCTCGATGATGACTTGGTGCTGGCCATTAGCTTCCCTCCGTTTTCTTTATAATCAAAGTTCTCAATTCTCTGTACTGTTCCTCAAGTTGTGCTGTCGCATCCGTTAAGGTCCCGGATACGAAGTTAGATTCATCCAGATTATTTAACACATGATTGAGCGTATCTACTGTGTTGCGAATCCATGTATCTAATGCTGCTATGCTCTGGGCCGGATTATTAGGATCTAACTTTGGCTTATCAATCTTTACTGTCATTCGTAATCACTCCCCGTCTCCACTTCTCTGGATATCATGTATACTTTCGCATCTCCCCGGCCTTCTATCCTTAGCCTCATATGTGAACACCTAAGAGTATGTACGGGGATCTGATACATCTTGAGCTTACCTTCACCCTGAATAGTAAATACCTTTGACCACTCACCATCATCTTCAGCAAGATAGATATCCATGGAAGCCCCAAACTCCATCCAGGCGCGTATATTAAAATGCGTGTAATACTTATGATCGATATAATCCAGGCCCCAGTCTCCAAACTCTGCCATCCAATCAATAGTGCTCTCAGATGAATCTCCCTGAAGATCTGCTGCATACATGAATCCATATACTGTTAATCCATTGTGCCCATACAGCTCACCCGAATTGTTATATACAAATTGAGTTATTCTTAAATCATCTTCCTTATGCCATACTCCCCGGTCCATGTCGTAAACAAACAGCTCCGGAAGTCCATCCTCGTCCAGCATCGACACGTAATACTTGCCGACTGCTGCCCCGGCCACAGCTGATGTATATCTCTTATCTCCGAATACTGCTGATATCGATGTAGGAGTATTCCCATCAAATACGCATATATCTTTCACCGATTTGTAGACCAGGTACTCATTCACTACTGCCAATGACCGGCCGGATCCGCTTTGAACTCCCCGGCAATCATATGTGTACAGCTCATAGGCGGCAGGATATGATCCGTAGATTTTGTAGATGATATTCTCTTTGAAAAACATGGGATATCCGTTATATGTGATAGCCCCGGTCCACTCGCTCCCTTCATCGCCTATTGATAATGCATAGGAATCTGCCGCGGTTCCTTCATACACATACCAATTTTTGAAATCGCCTAACTTGCTGGCATAGATCTCATTAAGCTGCGTTCCGTCTTCTTCTCCCCGGTAGCATCCCCATATACGGTTCTGAGACAGGCATACATAATCTAACTTAGGAATCTTTCTCTCGAACACCAAAGGATCATCTTCCGTTACCGTCTGCGACGGATATACATAAGCACTATTTTCCGTCTCAACAGTATCGATCAGGCCAATGACTACTATGTATCCGCCCACGATGTCATCTCCATCGTATGTGTACCCGCAGTCCTGGATTATGGATCCTTCGTTAATGTCATCTACCACGCTATTCATATACAGGGCATCCCCGGCCTCAAACATGGACGGGAATATATCTGTATCCGGTGTCGTGGTAAACGTCGTGGATATCTTGACGTATGTAGTAGATACAGCCACCCACATGCTCATGGACTCTGAATACTGATATAATCCGCCATCAGCCGACGTGCATAACCAATACTCTCCCTCGCTCGCGCTTGAAGGTTCGCTCTCTTGAACGTAGCTATACTCTATGCTTCCGCCATCCATGTCGCAGGGCGTGAAGCTCCAGGTGCTCTCATACGTTCCATCAGATGTGTATTCTGCTCCCATATAGCCGTAATCTGTAGTGTCAGATGTGTTTAGATATAGGCCCAGTGGGAATATGAGAATATAGGCTCCCATTGATATCATCTGTACATCACTGGTGCCATCGTCATCAGTAAGCCACTCGCTATAGTCGAACGTGGCTTCATTCCAATACAATATATCTCCGATAAAGTACGCTAACTCGCCATCTTTAAGAAGCATGCCGCGGATCTTATCGTTAAGCTTTAAGAATGCAAAGCTTGATACAGCTGTATCCAAGTCACTCTCATCAAATGTAGTGAAGTCGGCCGGGATTGCTGTAATGGTCATAGTCATGGTTGTGGCGTCTTCTGGCACCGCCAACTCTATATCTGTTGCGGCGTATGTTGCGGTTTCTCCGGTGTCGTATTCTATTTCCGCCGAACAGAACGCTATTAGATCCCCATCAACTGTATACGTCAGGTTGTATGTGAATCCTCCCTCAACGTCCTCTGTGGCCGTATAAGTGGCCGTGCCGCTTATTAAGGTTCCGGTATAAGACGAGCTAACAGTTATGCCCGCAGAAGTCCACTCAGCGTCACTGAGCGTTTTAATATAATTCCTTTTGGCTCTGGGTGAAAGAGTGGGATAATAATTGCTGGTGAGATTCTTCATGTCATACATCTCACCATCCGTAATGATACGATTATGGTTATAGCCGTAGAATGTGGCTGTGTATTCTCTTGTGTTAGAACTCTCGTCTAATGTCTTATAGAACATATTTCCCCCTATTGATTAAGCGGGCCGGTGGCCGTATCAGCTCCCCTGGTGTAATCCACCTCGCGTCTTACCGGAACGTTATTCCGGTTATAATACTGCTGGTACGTTATGTATGTGTTGTTGAAGTCAGTAACCGCCATGTTATAGCGCTTAGTGTCGGCCGATACCATCATGTGATATTTGCTTCCCAGATATGAAATATAAATATTGGAATACTGATCTGGTATTATCAATTCACTATCCAGATCAAACTCATCCCAATCGGGATCCTCATAGTCCTCCGGAAGAACATGCTTTGATATCACCTCTTCGGTGATCTGCATTTCCAGTTGTTTAAGCCAAAACAGTTTGGACTCAACATCTAATGTATTTCCATTCATCCTGTCAAACAGGTCTATAGCCATCTGTGCTGTCATATTTTCTCCTTAAAAAGAAGAGGGGAACGGTCTCCCGTCCCCCTCGCCTTGTCTACATGGATATTCCGTCAATAAAGACGTTAGCCTCATCCTTTGCTATTTCAGAGTTTTTGATAACTTCTGCGACAGAACGCGGCACCTTCACCTTCTGGCCTTTCTTAATGCGATAGGTCTTACCGTTCACCGCAACAAACTGTGCGTCAGGCTCGCCCTTCGCCGGCCTGGGAAGATTGACTGTCACATATCCTTCAGTCGATGCCTTCTTTTTCTTTACTGCCATTTAGAAACACCTCTCTTTTAATTAGTTGCCTTCATCTACTCCACTGTAGGAAGATCCAACCTCAAGACGTACCAGGCGCTCCTCATAGAGAATTTTGGCTGCATGCGAAGCCTTCCAGCCCACGGTTGATCTCTGATCCAGGGGATCCTCGGTTCCGCCGGAACCTCTAGACTTGATAATCATTTCCATACCTTCTGCTGTAGGCTCGATTACGCCCCATGCGTCTTTACCGAATACGGTAACCGCATATGTGGCGCAGCCTTCTGCTCCACCCTCGCCGGGGTAAATCACGGTGTCATCATCGCATGTTACAGATGCTGCCTCCTCAGTGAGAGGATCTGCAAGTGTAAGCGTGGTATCAGTGTTTGCGGTCACAAGATACTGCGTGCCATCGATGAGTACATATCTGTCAACAAGCGCGTCTACCCCAACAGTGCCAACATCAAAGGTGACGGTCTCGGATGCTGACGCAGCTCCATTTACAGTAAGAGTCCTGGAATCGGACGCAAGGTCCTCACCGCAATATACCTTCTGCTCAGTGGTCTCAACAAAGCGCACTCCGTGGAGCTTGCCGATCTCGCCATTATAGATCTCTTCCGGTGATGCATACTTGTGTGCTTCAACCCAACCCTCGCACTCACGAAGATCCTCACTCACTGAAGGATGGATGATAGCAATGTAATATCCGTCCTTCTTAGGTGCCTTCATCTTCTTAAGCGCCGTCGCACACTTGTTTACCAGCGTTGTGGTAATGGTATCATCAGCAGTAAGAGCACTACGACTTGTTACGTTGTCTCCTCCGTAGATTACGTTGGTTCCTGTGATAACCTCATTACGGGTTACGGTATCAAGAGTCTCGCCGGCCTGTGCGCCATGCTCCTCGGTTGCACCAAGGATTACATCGTCTACGGCCTCAAGCTCCAGGCGATCAGAGATAGTGCTATAATCACCATACTGCTCAATCTGGGCCTTAACCTTAGTCATGCTAAGAGAATTGCCGTCAGGCGTTACTCCCTCAGTAAGAGGAGTGGTAGCCTTAGCGAAAGTCTCCCAGCGGCGGAACTCTACGATGTTGCCTGTTCCCTCAGGAAGCGGCTGCTTCTGTCCAAACTGTGAGAAATACAAATCTGCGCGGGCATTCTCAAGAAGCTCCGTGTTGTAGTATTCCTTCATAGTGGGAGACAGGTCGTTTCCCGTAGAACTATCAGTGGTTACGTTTGTGTTTGCATTTGCAAAAAGCTGCAAATAGAGTAATTCATCCATTACTTTATCCTTTCCCCGCATGAAAAGGACTAAAGCTTAATCTTCTCTCCAGCCCTCACGCGGTCTTTGATCTGCTGTCTATATTCTTTTGACCATGTGGAAGGACTCGTACCTTCTGTCTTAGCCGCAGCTCCGGATGACTTCACTCCATTCTCGGTTGGCCTGGCCTTACCGGACTGGATGTTATTGGATATCATCTCTTTGGTCTTCTGCGTTGCCACCTGCATACCATGTGTTATGATTTCATCCTTGTGCATGATCTCATACGCGGTCTGTAGTGGAACTCCGGCCTGCCAAGTCAGGCGCTCAAACTCAGGATTGGCCATCTCTGTATCCAGATCGAATCCGGGATAGATCTGCTTCACCCGTTCTGCTGCCTGCTGGAATGCCTCAAACTTACGCCGCTGCTCGAACTGCTGTGAGGTCAGCTGCTGCTCCTGTTTGATTCTGGCATTCTCCATCTCTGCCTTATGCATTCGCTTATAGGCTTCAACGCTCATGCCGGCCTGCAATGCTGCGTCCTCATAAAAGGTGTTGTCCTCGGACACCTTGCTTACAAGCTCTCCGATATCCAACTTCGAAAGATCCGTTGCGTCCATGCCATACCTTGTGGCTAACACCTCCAGCATAGGGTTCATTGAATCCAGGCGCTCTTTAAGCTGGTCCTGGCCCTTAAACCTCTTGCGGATTGCCGCATTCACTTTCTTGTTGTAATCGTCCTTGTAGCGTCCTTTGATTAGATCGTCAAAGCTTTCTGGTGCCACACTGTCATTGTCAGTCGCGGTCTGACTTGTTTCTGCTGCGTCCGTGGCGGGCGAACTAGCATCTATCGATGCTTCTGCCGGTGCTGCTGCTTCGGATGCGCCTTCTTCAGCAAACAGCTGTAAATATTCGTGCATTTACATGCCTCCTTTCTGTGGTAGGTCACGACCCTATAATCAAATGATAAATTATACTTTTAGCAATTCACAGGACACCTACTTAACTTTTTTGAAAATTCAAGAACTAAAAAAGCACCCTTGCGGGTGCATGGATTCATTGCTATAATTCTCACGTGCTATCTATACGGTGGCGGTTAGCCGCATCCTAACGAAAGGAGGTAAAAATCCAATCGAAAGGAAGTGGTGCTTATGGATATGTTTTCCGTTATTAGCCTTTGTATTGCCTGCTTTATGGCCGGCGTACAATATGGCAAGGACCATAGAAATGAGAAATGACCGCCCCCTGCCAAGGTTCGGTCATTCTTTAATATGACTTAATTTCGGCTAACCGTCACTGGATAGCACTTTTTCTACGCTCATACTACACCCTCAAGGTTTCTTTGTCAATCTGCAATGCTCCGGATAGTGTTCTGATATAAGCCTAAATCCATTAAGGATTACTCTAAACGCTTCTGTATCTGCTAAGCCTCCACAAATCGCTCCCTTAATGATTCTGGTAAACAGAAACTCATTGACCGGGCCGGTGAGCTGGTTGAGCTGGGTTACACTAACGTGAAATGATTTGCAGATTGACAAATTATAATTCCGGGGTTACTATGATGGTGTCGAAAGACACAAGAATATAAAAAGTTCAATGTACACGAAAACCCCGGAGTGCTCGCTCCGGGGTTTTCTGACTCTAAATTTTTGTTACTTTAACGAAAAACAAAAAAAGCGGAAAACCTCATTCAAGGCTTTCCGCTTTTTTAAGTGAATCGGGGTGACGGGATTTGAACCCACGACCTCTTGACCCCCAGTCAAGCGCGCTACCAAACTACGCCACACCCCGACGCAACTCGTATATATTACACCATTTTTTGGATTCGGTCAAGTATTTCTTTTGCAACTTGTGATTTTTCCATAATGGGGAGTCCGAGCTCGCCCTTGGAGTCAATCAGAGTCACCACATTGGTGTCCGTTCCGAAGCCCGCGCCGTCTACTTTTACGTTGTTTGAGACGATGAGATTAAGGTTCTTCTTGAGGAGCTTCTTGCGGGAATTCTCGATTACATCGGTGGTCTCCATGGAGAAACCGCACAGGAACTGATCGTCCCTCTTCTTCTGTCCGAGCTCCATGAGGATGTCGTCCGTCTTCTCGAATCGGAAGGTGGCGTCCTCGTCGGACTTCTTAATCTTATCGGTGCTTACCTCGACCGGCCTGTAGTCGGCCACGGCCGCAGCCATGATTACCACATCCTGCGAGGCGAATCGGGAAACCACTGCATCATGCATCTGTGCCGCCGTCTCGACGTTAACCACCTCCATGCATCCCAAGGGAGCCTCGTGCCCGCAGGGACCGCACACGAAGGTAACCCTCGCCCCACGCGCGATAGCCTCTCTGGCAAGGGCATAGCCCATCTTTCCGGTGGAATGGTTGGTTATAAAGCGAACGGGATCGAATGCCTCCCTGGTGGGGCCTGCGGTAATAAGGACGTTCTTCGCTCTGTAGTCCTTAGGCCTCAAGATAGTGTTAAGAATCCACTCCATGAGAACCTCGGGCTCGGGCATCTTCCCCTTCCCGGTATCGCCGCACGCCAGTCGTCCTGATGCGGGCTCTATTACAGTAATGCCATGGCGCCCCAGAGTCTCCAGGTTTTCCTTTACGACCGTCTTCTCATACATATGAGTGTTCATAGCGGGGGCCACCAGAAGCGGCGCCTGAAGCGACAGAGCCGTGGTGGTGAGCATGTCATCAGCAATGCCGTGCGCCAGCTTGCCAATCACATTGGCTGAAGCAGGTGCCACGAGCATGATGTCGGCCTTCTCACCGAGCGAAACGTGCTTCACGTCGTACTTAAAATCCCTGTCGAAGGTGTCCACCAGGCACTTGTTGCCTGTGAGCGTCTCGAAAGTGAGCGGCGTAATAAACTCGGTGGCGTTCTTCGTCATTATGACATGAACGTCCGCCCGAAGCTTTTTCAACGCGCTGGCGAGATTCGCAATCTTATATGCGGCTATGGATCCCGTAACCCCCAGGATCACCGTCTTTCCCTTAAGCATCTTTCATCCTCTTTTTAGACAATCTGTCCGTGCTTCTCATATGAAGCGGTGCGCACGATGTTGTTCTCGTCATCGACGAATACCACCTTGGGCTTGTGGCTCTTAGCCTCCTCGGGAGTCATCTGCACATAGCACATGATGATTACATGGTCATTGGGCTGAACCAGACGCGCTGCGGCGCCGTTCAGGCAGATCATGCCGCTGCCGGGCTCTCCGCAGATGGTATAGGTCTGAAGGCGGTTTCCGTTCTCTACGTCCACCACGTCCACCTGCTCGTACTCGGTGATGCCTGCTGCCTCCATGAGCTCGGGGTCAATGGTAATCGATCCCACGTAATCGAGCTCCGCCTGCTTTACGACGGCCCTGTGAATCTTGCCTTTAAGCATTGTTACTGTCATAAAATATTACTCCGTAATGAAATTATCAATAAGCCTGGTCTTACCTACATAAACCGCCACCGCAGCCAATACGGGGCCGGAAATCTCATCGACGTCTTCCAGGCTGTCCCAGCCGACGATCTCCACATAATCTATCTTCGCGAGGGGCTCCTTTTCTATGGACGATACAATGGCATCCCTCACGGCCTTTGCGCTCTTTTCTCCGTCCTCAATCATCTTCCTGCCCATGGACAAGGACCGGCTGAGCACTAATGCCGCCTTCTTTTCCTCGGGTGAAAGATAGGTGTTACGGGAGCTTTTAGCGAGGCCGTCCTCCTCGCGGATGATGGGGCATCCAACAATCTGAATGTTAAAGTTCAAATCGCGGACAAACCTGCGAACTACTGCGAGCTGCTGGGCATCCTTCTGTCCGAAATACGCCCTGTCAGCCTGTGATATGTTAAAGAGCTTCGAAACGACGGTGCACACCCCGCGAAAATGCGTGGGGCGCGTCTTACCGCACAAAACCTCGGTGATTCCCTCCACATCCACGTGAGTGGAGAATCCCTCGGGATACATTTCGGACGGCTCCGGATTAAATATTATATCAGCTCCTATGGAATCGCACAAGGCGGTGTCCGCCTGAAGGTCCCTGGGGTAGGTCTCGAGGTCCTCTCCCACTCCGAACTGAATGGGATTTACGAAGTCGCTGACAATTACCCTGTCGTTTTCTGCCACGGCCCTCTTAATCAGGCTGGCATGTCCCTCGTGCAAATATCCCATAGTGGGGACGAGCCCTATGGAGAGCCCGTCCTTCTTCCACTGATTAACGTATTCCTTAACTTCTGCTACTGTCTTTACAACCTTTGTACTCATTCTGCCTCCAAAATTAAGCCTTGATCTGGCTCAATACTTCATCATCAATCTTATATGTATGCTCAGGCGCGGGGAACACTCCGCTCTTTACCTCCTCAGAGTAAGCCTTGAAAGCGTCCTGCATAGCCTGTCCAATCTCTCCGAAATGCTTGACGAACTTCGCCTGATGACCCTGGAACATGTTCAGCATATCCTGATATACGAGCACCTGTCCGTCACATCCGGCTCCGGCACCAATGCCGATGGTCGGAATGTGAAGAGTAGCCGTGATAAGCTCTGCGAGCTTGGCGGGAACGCACTCAAGAACCACCATGAACGCTCCGGCCTCCTGAACGGCCTTCGCATCATCTACCACCTTCTGTGCGGCGTCAACGTTCTTGCCCTGCACCTTGAAGCCTCCCATGGTGTTTACAGACTGGGGAGTCATGCCGATGTGAGCGCAAACGGGGATGGATGCCTTAACGATGGCTCTGATCTCGTCCGCGAAGTCCACACCGCCTTCGAGCTTAACCGCATTGGCGCCCCCTTCTTTGATGAGGCGTCCGGCATTTATAACCGCATCGCGAGTACCGGTGTGATAGCTCATGAAGGGCATATCGGCCACTACGAACGCGTTGGGCGCGCCCTTGGCCACGGCTCTGGTGTGGTGAACCATGTCATCCATGGTTACGGGAAGTGTATCGTCATATCCGAGCATGGTCATTCCGAGGGAGTCTCCCACCAGGATGGTCTCGATTCCTGCTGCGTCTATGAGTCCTGCCACGGAATAATCGTACGCCGTAAGCATGGTAATCTTATTTCCTTCTTCCTTCTGCTTCTGAAGAGTTAAAACAGTGTTTTTCATTTCAAAATATCCTCCGTTGATGAATAATCCCTGTCGGGATGTTTCTTCTGAGCTATCTTAAGCGTCTCCCGCGCTAGGTTTACATAAAACTCCCGATAATCGTCGGGCATGGCTAAAAGATGTGACTCGACAGTCTTCGAATCGCCCCTCTCTATAGGGCCCGTCAATGCCTGAACCGGTCCCTTCGAAAGAACGTTTTCGACGTTTC
>JAILAS010000162.1 GCA_024681495.1 Eubacterium sp.
GTTTTTATCGCGACCCCGAGACGGGAGAGTGCGATAACTTCTGGGAGCACGGCGCAGGCCCCTGCGGCCCCTGTTCGGAGATCTACTACGACAGAGGCGAGAAGTACGGCTGCGGCGAGGATACCTGTGGAGTGGGCTGCGATTGCGACCGCTACATGGAGGTCTGGAACGACGTGTTTACCCAGTTCGAAAACGACGGAAAGGGTAACTACACGGAGCTCTCGCAGAAGAACATAGACACCGGCATGGGCCTCGAGCGTCTGGCTGTGGTTGTCCAGGACGTAGACACCGTCTTCGACATCGACACCATGAGGGCGCTGCGTGACCACGTCTGTGAGATGGCTCACACCGAGTACGAGAGCGATGAGAAAAAGGACGTGTCCATCAGGCTCATTTCCGACCATATTCGCTCGGCTACATTCATGATTTCCGACGGAATCCTTCCCTCGAACGAGGGCAGGGGTTACGTGCTTCGCCGCCTTATCCGCAGGATTGCACGCCACGGCAGGCTCCTGGGAATCGAGGGCAGCTTCGTTTCAAAGCTCTCCGGTACGGTTATCAGGGATTCGAAGGACGCGTATCCCGAGCTTCAGGAGAAGAGCGAGCTCATCTTTAAGGTGCTCGATCAGGAAGAGGCTCAGTTTAACAAGACCATCGACCAGGGGCTGAACATCCTCTCCGGTTTGGTGGAAGATCTGAAGAAGAACGGCTCGAAGGTGCTCTCGGGAGACGATGCATTTAAGCTGTATGACACATACGGATTCCCGCTCGACCTCACCATGGAGATCCTCGAGGACGAGGGCATCTCCGTCGATGAGGAGGGATTCGACGCTGCCATGAAGAAGCAGCGCGATACCGCCAGGGCGGCGCGCAAGACCACGAACTACATGGGAGCTGAGGCTACCGTGTACGAGGAGCTCGATCCCGCGCTCACGTCCGTTTTCGTGGGCTATGACAGGCTCGAGAACGAGTCCTCCATTATAGCGCTCACGACCGAGGACGAGGTGGCTTCCGCCCTCACGGACGGGCAGAACGGCACCATCATCGTGGATGAGACCTGCTTCTACGGCACCATGGGCGGCCAGGTGGGCGACCACGGCGTCATTGAGGGCAAGGACGGAGCCAGCTTCCGCGTGGAGGATACCATCCACCTCAAGGGCGGTAAGATTGGCCACGTCGGAGTGGTTACCTCCGGCATGTTTGCCATGGGAGATAAGGTTACTCTGAAGGTTGAGGAGTCCAGGAGGAGGGATACCTGCAAGAATCACTCCGCCACTCACCTTCTTCAGGAGGCGCTGCGCGAGGTGCTCGGCACTCACGTGGAGCAGTCCGGTTCATATGTTGATAACGACAGGCTTCGTTTTGACTTCACGCATTTCTCGGCCATGACGCCTGATGAAATCGCGAAGGTTGAGGCCCTCGTAAATGAGAAGATAGAGGAGAACCTGGAGGTCGTAACCAGGGAGATGGGCATCGAGGATGCCAAAAAAGAAGGCGCCATGGCGCTCTTCGGCGAGAAGTACGGCGACGTGGTTCGCGTGGTAAAGATGGGCGACTTCTCCGTGGAGCTCTGCGGCGGCACCCACGTGTCCAACACGGGTGTGATCCGCAGCTTCAAGATCGTGTCCGAGAGCGGTATATCTGCAGGCGTGCGCCGTATTGAGGCCATTACGGGGCAGGGTGTGACAGAGTATTATGTAAACCTTGAGAATATGCTCAACGAGGCCGCTTCGGTGGTTAAGTCCACACCCGCGGAGCTGGTTAACAGGCTGAACCACCTCATGAAGGAGATGAAGGATCTTCAGTCCGAAAACGCGTCACTCAAGGCTAAGGCCGCCAATGAGGCGCTCGGAGATGTTTCCGGCGACACCGAGGAGGTCGGCGGCGTCAAGTTCGTTGCCAAGGCCCTTGAGGGAGTCGACATGAATGGGCTTCGCGACCTTGGAGATAAGCTTAAGAACGAGCTGGGTGAAGGAGTCATCGTGCTCGCGTCCGCAAACGACGGAAAGGTTAACCTCATGGCCATGGCCACGGACAGCGCCGTAAAGGCGGGCGTCCACGCGGGTAACCTCATAAAGGAGATTGCGCCTCTCGTAGGCGGTGGCGGCGGCGGCCGTCCCAACATGGCTCAGGCCGGCGGAAAGAACCCCGCAGGAGTTAACGAGGCGCTCGCCAAGGCGAAGGAAACACTCGCATCGCAGCTGGGTTAAAGGACGAAAGCGGGCTTTAGTGGAGGCCCCTTCGGGTTAAGTATAGAAAATTAAATATTGACGTCCATGAAGGCGTTCCGAATTTTTAGCGAAACAGGGGGAGGGCTATGAAACTACGAGTTGAATTCGGAAAGAGAATTTTTGCAGGTATTTTGGCAATGCTTGTGGTCGTGTCCATGTCATATCTTGGAATGTCGGGGTATTGCCAGGGGGGAGTCTGCGCCTTCGGAGCCGCGTTTTCCTTCTCAGACAGTGAGTCCGGTGACGCCTCCGGAGATTCGACGCTTTCCTTCGATCCTTCGGGAATGGACGGTGGTTATTCAGCGGTCCTCTATGACAACACATCTGGGCTTCCCACTTCGGAAGCCAATGCCATAGCTCAGACCGCTGAAGGTTTTATATGGATCGCCAGCTATTCCGGACTCATTCGCTACGACGGAGAGACGTTCGAGAGGATGGATTCGTCCACAGGCGTGGCCAGCGTAATAAGTCTCTTTGTGGACTCGCAGCAGAGGCTTTGGGCGGGCACGAACGACAGCGGCGCGGCCGTGATGATCGACGGCGAGTTTAAGATGTACAACAAGGACGACGGGTTAAAGTCGCTCTCGGTCCGTTCGATAGTGGAGGACCAGGACGGAAACGTCTACCTGGGCACCACGCGCGGAATCGTCATGGTGGATGAGAATCTCAAGGCGCATGCCCTCGATTTGCCGGCGGTAAACGAGGAGTTCATCAGGGAACTCAAGCTGGGCAATGATGGCGTCATCTATGGTGTCACCATGAGCGGTGCGGTCTTCACCATGGAGAATCAGCAGGTCACTTCGTTCTGCGACCCGGATACGCTGCACTTCGAAGATGCCCACGCCATTGAGCCCGACCCGAACAATCCCGGTTACGCGTATGTCGGAACCATGGATGCCAGAGTGTTCTACGGCAGGTTGAGGAACGGCTTCACCTACCTGGACAGCTATTACACGAAAGGGTACGAGTGCATCAACGAGATCGAGGTAATTGATGACATGGTGTGGCTTTGTACCGATATGGGCCAGTGCTACATACAGAACGACGAGCTTAAGACCATCGCCGACGTGCCCATGACCACATCCTTCGAGGATATCATGGTGGACTATCTGGGGGATCTGTGGTTTACCTCCACGTCGCAGGGCATTATGAAGGTGGTGCCCAATCAGTTCGAGGACGTATTCTCCAGGTACGGACTGGAGGACGAGGTGATAGAGACCACCTGCGAGTACAACGGCATGATACTGGCCGGCTCCAAGAACTCGGGACTTCTGGCCTTTGAGGGCGATGAACGGATAGAGTCTATTCCCGTAAAGAAGTTTATAAACAGCAAGGGCACCTATAACATAAACAAGAACCTTATCTCCATCCTTAAGAACGTGAGAATCAGGTCCCTCATAGAGGATTCCGCAGGGCGACTGTGGATATCCACGTTCGACGATATGGCGCTGCTCAGATACTACGATGGCACGCTTAGGGAGTTTAATGAGGACGACGGTCTGCCGTCCACCAGAATCAGGACGGTATACGAGTGCGACGACGGTTCGTTCATTGTCTGCTGCACCGGCGGACTGGCCGTTATAAAGGACAATGTGGTTACCGGGGTCTACGGAAAGGACGCCGGAATAGAGAATGAGGAGATTCTCACGGCGATACAGGCCGCGAACGGCGACATTGTCCTCGGGACGGACGGCGGAGGCATCTACGTCATTAGCGGTGAGGAGATATCTCACATCGGCGTCGACGAGGGGCTGAGCTCCGACGTCGTTATGAGGGTTAAGAACAGCTCCTACGAGGATATCATCTGGGTTGTGACCAGCAATTCCATCGGATACCTAACGTCCGACTATGAGATTCATAATCTGGAAACCTTCCCGTATTCGAATAACTTCGACCTGTACGAGAATTCCAAGGGGGAGCTCTGGGTGCTCAGCAGCAACGGAATATACGTCACGGCCATTGACGAGCTGATGAAGGATAAGGGCATTTCCCCGCTGTTTTACGGTATTGACAACGGGCTTCCGTGTATCACCACATCCAACTCGTACAGCGAGCTCACGGATGACGGGCTTCTTTACATTGCCGGCACGACGGGCATAGCCATGGTCAATATCGACAGCGAGTTCGAGGACGTTGGAAACATACGGGTGGCGGTTCCTTTCATAGAGGTGGACGGGGAATACGTCTATCCGAATGAGGACGGAGACCTGATTATTCCTGACGACGCGCAGAAGGTCACCGTCTACAGCTACGTTTATAATTATTCGCTCATGAATCCCGAGGTCACGTTCTGGCTGGACGGCTTCGAGGAGACCCGGACCACAGTGAAGCGCAGCGAGATGGTACCGATTGACTATACTAACCTAAAGGGCGGAGACTATTACTTCACGATGAATGTGCAGGATCCTCATGCCACCAGCACCAAGAAGGTGATCGTCCCCATCGTAAAGAAGTACAATATCACCGAGCTGTGGTGGGTTCAGGCGCTTATGGTGGTGGTCTTCCTCATGCTCGTGTGGATTGCCGTAAACGTATATATCCGCATCAGGACCAACAGGTTCCGCAAGAAGGAGCAGGAGCAGAAAACCCTGATTCGTGAGATCGTTGAGGCCTTCGCTAAGGTAATCGATATGAAGGACAAGTACACCAACGGTCATTCCAACAGGGTGGCGGAGTACACGGCTATGCTTACCAAGGAGCTGGGGTACGACGAGGACACTGTTGACAGGTACTACAACATCGCGCTTCTGCACGATATCGGAAAGGTAGGCATACCGCCCGAGGTCCTGAATAAGCCCGGCAAGCTTACCGACCACGAGTTCAACATAATCAAGTCCCACTCCGCACTGGGGTACGAGGCGCTCAAGGACATCAGCATTATGCCCGAGCTGGCTATCGGCGCCGGAGCTCACCACGAGAGAGTCGACGGGAAAGGATATCCAAAGGGACTGTCGGGAGATGAGATACCGAGGGTTGCCCAAATCATCGCCGTTGCCGATACATTTGATGCGATGTATTCCGACAGGCCGTACCGCAAGCGCATGAACTTCGAGAAGGTAATCTCGATAATGAAGGAGGCCAGCGGCACGCAGCTCACCCCAGACGTGGTTGATGCGTTCCTTCGACTGGTGGAGAAGGGTGAATTCAGGGATCCCGATGACTACGGAGGCGGTACCTTCGACGACATCGACAATATCCATAAGCGCTTTGAGTCAACTTGACGGCGTCCGGCGCCGTGGCGCCGACAATGTGGTTTACATAATTTGGTATGAGATAATGAAAAGGAGAGACTTGGAACAATGGACTACATAATAGTACAGGCCGGTGGGCGCGGGAGCCGCATGGAGCAGCTTACGAGAAATAAGCCCAAGGCCCTCGTGCCGGTGAACAATCTGCCTATGCTGTTTCATCTTTTCAGGCAGTTTCCGGATAAAAAATTCATCGTCATCGGTGACTATAAATACGATGTCATGAAGAAGTATCTCGCCGCCTTTGCGGAGGCTGACTACACCTTGGTGAGCGGCACCGGTTTCAAGGGGACGTGCGCCGGGCTGAGGGATGCCCTGGATTACGTGCCCGACGGTGAGCGGTTCATGCTCATCTGGTGCGACCTGGTGCTTTCCGCCGACTATGAGATACCCGTTACGGATAACAATGTGGTGGGAATCTCCAAGGACTTCTCGTGCAGATGGATGTACCGTGACGGGAAGTTTACGGAGGAAAGGAGCGAGGAATACGGAGTGGCCGGTCACTTCATATTCAGGGACAAGTCCGAGATTTCGGACGTCCCCTCCGAGGGCGAGTTCGTCCGTTACCTCTCCGGCAAGGACATTGATTTCGAGACCCAGGGTCTCTACCATACGCACGAGTACGGACTCATAAGCGAATACGAGAAGATGGGGGCGGTAAAGACCAGACCCTTTAATTCGATCTCGGTATCCGGGCCGCGGCTCACGAAGACTCCGCTCGATGAGCAGGGAAGGAGTCTGGCCGTCAGGGAGCAGGCGTGGTATAAGAAGGCTCAGGAGCTGGGATGCAGGGGGATTCCACACATATTCTCTTACGACCCGCTGGAGATGGAGCTCATTGCCGGCAAAAATATTTATGAATATTCCGATGAGCCTATGGAGGAGAAGAGGCGCATACTTAAATCGCTCGTGGATAAGTTGAAGGCCTTGCACGAGCTGGAGTCTGCACCCGTTGATTTGGACAGTTTCAAAAAGGCTTACATAGGGAAGACGTTCGACCGGCTGGATAAGGTCAGAGACCTTGTTCCTTTCGCGAACGACAGGACCGTCACCGTGAACGGCCGCGTCTGCCGCAACATCTTCTATAACAGGCAGAAGGTGGAGAAGCTGGTGGGAAAGTACATCCCTGCGCAGTTTAGCTTCATCCACGGCGACTCGACTTTCAGCAACATAATGCTTAAGGAGGACACTGAGCCCATACTCATTGACCCCCGGGGCTACTTTGGCGACACCGAGCTGTACGGCGACGCCGCCTACGACTGGGCGAAGCTCTATTACTCGCTCAGGGGAAATTACGACAGGTTCAACCTTAAGATGTTCCGCCTCATCATCAATGAAGACAGGGACTCTAAGGTGTACGAGTGCGAGGGTACCCAGATGGAATGCGGGCCCTGCAGCGCTAGGCTGGACATCGTGTCCAACAGGTGGGAGGAGCTCGAAGATTACTTCTTCGAACTGCTCGAGGGCGAGGTGACCCGGGAGCAGATGATGCTCTACCTCTCGCTCATATATCTTTCGCTTACCACCTATGCATGGCAGGATTACGATTCCATCTGCGCCGCGTTCTATAACGGTCTGTTCTACCTCGAGGAGGCGCTCAGGCTCACAGATGACGATACGGCGGTCGAGGGCGCCTACGGCGATAAGATTACCGGCAAGGCGTTTGACAGGTACTTCGCGCGGAACCTTTCCATAATTGACGATGCGCTGCGGTCTATCGAACTCTCGCAGATGGAAGGACTCATAAGTGACTGTGAGAGGACCCTGCGTGAAGGGCATAAGATAATAGCCACCGGACTTGGAAAGAACGTGCCAATTTGCGAAAAGTTCGTTGGCACCATGTCCTCAATGGGGATGGACGCTACCTTCCTGCACACGAATTCCGCTGTCCACGGCGACATGGGCTGCGTTAAGAGCGGGGATCTGGTCATCATCCTCACCAAGAGCGGACGGACAGCCGAGAGTGTGTACCTGACCGAACTTTTGAAGAAGAGGGAGAATGTGACGCTTTGGCTGCTCAGTTTTTACGAGCACAGCGTGTTGGCGGATTCCATGGAGAATAAGCTCATCGTTTCCCTGGAGAACGAGGGGGATTTGTGGGACATTGTCCCCAATAACTCTACCACGCTGAACCTCATAATACTCCAGCAGGTGGCCATAGAGCTCTCAAAGCGCTTCGAGCTCGAGCTGGAGAAGGACTTTAAGCCCAACCATCCCGGCGGGGCTATCGGAGACGCACTGAGAGACTGATTGAACGGGGGACGATATGGCGATTGACGAAAGCCTGAAGGGTCAGGAGCAGGAGATATACGAGCTTCAGAAGAGACTGGCGGTGCACGGCGAGAAGATAGTGAAAGAGACCGTTAAAAGGGCTGACACTCTTTACGTGTTCTGTCTGTGGTCGGCGGGGGACGCGGTTCTAATCGCATCCTATGTTCACCATCTAAAGCGCATGCGTGGGTTTGAAAGGGCGGCTTTGGTGGGCAAGGAGTCTCACCGCGAGGCTGCGCTTATGTTCGATTCGGTGGATGAGTTTATTCCCATCGATTCGGACTCCTGCGTGGCGGTGGAGCAGTCCGCGCTTCTTTTTAAGACGAACTATGGCGAGAACTACGTTATTGGGAACTTGGTCGGGATCAATTCGGCTCAGTGGGAGCTTAAGGCGGTGGGTACGCCCGAGACCGCGGCGCTTTTCAACCAGGATAAATGGTTTAAGACGATGATTCTTCAGATTCCAGATTTCTATAAGTGCGCGGATGTGTCCGAGGAGTTCATCTATCCTTACGATGAGGAGAAGGCCGAAGAATGGAAGAAATCTGTGATAATTGCCCCGCATACGAATACGTTTGGAGATCTTCCCATGGAGTTTTGCGCGGCGCTGACTTTTAACTTCACACACAGGGGGTATACGGTGTACACGAATGCACACGGCGACGAGTGGGCGATTCCGGGTTCGGAGCGGCTCGACGCGCCGTTCAGAGACGTGTACGACATGAGCCGGTATTGCACCGGGGTGATTTCGTTTAGGAGCGGGTTTACCGACTTTTTGGCTCACAATCCGACCGTCCGTCACGTCGTCATAAATCCGGACGAGTATTCGTGCGCTTTCCACGACGTGAAAGCGTGGAGCGAATCGACAAACCTCATAAATCTCATAGCCGACGAGCCGTACGAGCACTTCACCTCTCAGATTGTGAAGTTCATCCTGGACGAAGAGTAGCGACGGGCTTTTTGAGTGAGCCGGACTGCTTTAGAAGGCGTCGGATATCGGACAGCCTTTAGAAAACGCCGGACGGGTTTTGATAAGCGCCTGTCGCCGGATGTCATATATCGCTTATAATCATGACGGGAACCTGCGCGTTCCTGCAATAATTGGCCAGATAACCGGGGCTGCCGTAATAACCCGAGAAGCGTTCGGGGGAAGCGGCGGCCTCGTTGTTTACGTCCAGGGCGATGTCACTGTCGTTTCTGACCCATTCCAAAAGCGCCAGGTATTTATCCCAAAGATCCCCGTCGATGTCGCGGACTTCGGATACGTCGTCTCCGGGCGAGAAAACGCAGGCGAGTCCTGCGGCGGAATCCCTTACGGTCTCGAGCGAACGCTTTATTTTCTCTATTCCGCCCTCGCCGTTTTTAAGAAGGAAGGGTGCTGAAATGCGCACGACAAATTCACCGCCGGATGAAACGCTTTTCGAAGCGGCGGCATCTGTGACAACGAGTTTTTCTTCCGGCGAAACGGAGAGAGCGACGGAAACCGCATTGTCATCCGATTCGCCGACAATGCGGTCGCCGGTTATTTTTCGGAGAATCTCTGCGTAGGCGGTCTTCATCTCCGGAGAGCTCAGGACAATCTGGTCCGCATAGTAAACGGCGGGCTGTTCTACCAGCGATTCGAGAGCGGCCATACTGCAGGAGTCGGCGAGATTGATGTCGGGTGTAAAACCCGGGATGTAAACGAGGCGGTCGGTCATTGTAATCAGGTTTTTCGAGTAGAACATAGCCGGGACGTCCATGGTCGTGCAGTGTTCGTCGTAAGGATACTGCGTGTAAATGATATCCGGTCGTCGGGCGGAAATGTCGAAATCCTCCGGGCGCGTAAGTTTTACGTGCTCCGGCAGAAGAGAGGCATCTTCTCCGGCTGCGCCGGTAATTCCCCTAAGTTTATCGCCTTCCAGGTAGGGGACGGATATCACGTAGACATCGACGCCGGGGTCTGAGAGGGCCCTTCGGTATTCTGCATCCATGGCATCCCACCATTTGGCTTTAAAAGAAAGGAAGACGACCTGTTTTCTTTTGCCTGCAAGGTAGCTGTTCAAAAGATCTTTGACAGCACCAACGGCATTATCCATCTTTTCGACGACGGCAGTATCGAGGCTCTGCGAGAGTTCGTAGGCGAGCTCGCAGTATTCCTCGAGACAGTGGACTGCGTCGGACAGGTCGGGACTTTCGCCTTCGAACAGATTGCCCAGGGATATGGCGAGCGACTGACAGCTTTCCGGAAGCGTTGCGGTCTCGGGGATGAGTCCGTCGTCGGATTGGGATTTGAGCTGCGCGTGTGCGCGAGTGAGCGATGATATGATTCTTTTGCTGACGGCCCGGAAAGTGGACCTGTTTTCAGCGGGCACGCCGTTTCCCGCCTCCATGGTGTATCTAAACGGATTCGAGCCTGTCTCTTTTGCCAAAATGGCCTCCTGGTCGGAGTATACAGGGTAGTTATGTAAACCGGTGTTCCGGTATATCTTCATGAAGTTTCCGTATTCTATTCCGGCTGCATCCTCGTAGCCAATGGGTACGGGGATGAAGGTATTTTCGAAGGGCAGCATTATGGAGTCGGAGTACCATTCCTTCTCGTAGACGTGGCTGTCATTCGTGGCCCAAAGCGGCATGAGCGCGACCCGGTCGCAGGTGCGGCTGTCGCATAGCGTGTATTGCTCCTCGATAAGGAGGTGCAGACGGTTGAGCAGGCGGCGGTCATAAGGAAGGGATTTCCCGTGGCGCTTTTCGAGCTCATTGAGTAGTCGGGAACAATCCGGCGTGCCGGCGCATCCTGACTTTATGAGGTGTATGGCCTTTGTTATCTGCGCGATGTTTTCCTTGCGGGTTATTTCGAATTCGGGGTCATCGGATACACCGTCGAGCGGGAAGATGTCCACGCCTACGGAGTATGGGCATCCGAAGTACTCCGACATATGTTTTTCGCTGAAGTCGATGGAATGAGAGTTTACGATGCGTCCTATCATTGTCTCGTAGGTTTCTTCGGTATGAATGGAAAGGATGGTGTATTCATCCGGGAGCTCGGAAGATGCCACCTCGAAGAAGCGTTCGTAGTCGTGGCGGAGCATGCAGATGTCAAGGTCGTCGTCCCAGGGAATGAAGCCTCTGTGACGGACGGCGCCTAAAAGGCTTCCGCAGTCAGCAAACCATTTTATTCCGTACTTTTGGCACACGCCGTCAATGTGGCTGAGCACAGCGAGCTGGGCAGCCCAGAAGCGCTTCATCATGGACGAAACGAAGAAACCCTCCCGAACCTCGTCGGAAAAGTAGCTGTAATCGAAGGTGGAATTATCTACGGTAAAACGCCTGGATGTGGGATGCATAGTGCTTTTTCCTTTCGAAAAACATTATAGCACAGATAGTGTGTAAAAAACTGTTGACGAATCCAAATGTTTCATATAAAATGTTCTAGTGCATATGTTTAACTTTCAGTTGAGCACAAAATCAGCAACTGAAGGGAGGTCAGGTGACTCATGTCGAGCATTATCGTAAAAGAAAATGAATCTCTCGACAGCGCGCTTCGCAGATTCAAGCGCAGCTGCCAGAAGGCGGGTATCCAGCAGGAGATCCGTAAGAGAGAGCATTACGAAAAGCCGTCGGTAAGACGCAAGAAGAAGTCTGAAGCGGCCAGAAAGCGTAAATATAACTAAGTTGCTTTTAAGAAGGCTGTCGCTTTTGCGGCAGTCTTTTTCGCTTTTTTTACACAGAGAGGTAATATGTACGAGCTATTGAAGACCTGCGGCAGGGCGAAGAGAGGTCGCTTTACCACAGTACACGGAGTGATTGAGACGCCGGTGTTCATGAACGTCGGCACCATTGCCGCCATAAAGGGAGGCGTGTCCACTGAGGATCTTAAGACCATCGGTACACAGGTGCAGCTTTCGAACACGTATCATCTTCACCTTCGTCCGGGTGACGAGGTCGTTAAGAGGATGGGCGGTTTACATAAATTCATGATATGGGACAGGCCTATATTGACGGATTCCGGCGGATTCCAGGTGTTTTCGCTGGCGGACATCAGGAAGATTAAGGAGGAGGGGGTGACCTTCCGCAGCCACATTGACGGCCATAAAATCTTCATGGGGCCCGAGGAGAGCATGAGAATCCAGTCGAATCTGGGGTCTACCATAGCCATGGCATTCGACGAGTGCCCGAGTGCGCTGGCCGAGAGGGACTACGTGGAGCAGTCGGTGGACCGCACCACCAGGTGGCTTAGGCGCTGTAAGGCGGAGATGGAGAGGCTAAATTCGCTGGATGACACGGTCAACAGGGAGCAGCTTCTGTTCGGAATTAACCAGGGTGCGATCTTCCCCGACATAAGGAAGAGACATGCGATGGAGATTGCGGAACTCGACCTCCCGGGGTACGCCGTTGGCGGCCTCGCCGTTGGAGAGAGCCACGAGCAGATGTACGGGATCCTGGACGAGGTGGTTCCGTGCCTTCCGCAGAATAAGCCCACATACCTCATGGGAGTGGGAACGCCTGAGAACATCATCGAGGCGGTTGACAGGGGCGTGGATTTCTTCGATTGCGTTTATCCGTCCAGGAACGGACGCCACGGCCACGCTTACACGCGCCACGGGAAGATGAACCTTCTTAATAAGAAGTACGAGACCGACCCGCGACCCATCGACGAGGGATGCGGCTGCCCGGCGTGCTCGGCCGGGTACAGCAGGGCATACATCAGGCATCTGTTTAAGGCTAAGGAAATGCTGGGGATGAGGCTCTTAACCCTTCATAACCTTTATTTTTACAATCACCTTATGGAGGATATACGCGAGGCTCTCGACAACGACAGTTTTGCGGAGTTTAAGAAAGCCGCGCTCGAGTCCATGGCGCGAGGCGAATAGAGACAGATTGTATACTTTGTGAAGCCAATTAGCACTTGCCTTTAAGAGCAATCTTGGGTAAAATATATAACGGTGTTCAAAACGCGTTATTCGATTTTGAACATACGCTAAAAAGAACATTTTTCCGGCCGGCCGGTCGGGAGAGACCAGGAGGTATTTATGTCCACAGCATTGTCTACAGTATTGTTAGATAGCAGCAGCTCCGGCGGCTCCAGCATGATTATGCTTGTCGTCTGGGTGGTATTGATCTTCGGTATGCTTTATTTCATGATGATAAGGCCCCAGAAGAAGGAGCAGGCTAAGAAAGAGCAGATGATGAACTCCATTGAGGTGGGTGACACGGTTCTTACCACCAGCGGATTCTATGGTACTGTTGTCGATATACAGGAAGATATGGTAATCGTCGAGTTCGGCAGCAACAGAAACTGCCGTATCCCCATGCAGAGGGCGGCCGTTGCCGACGTTGAGAAGCCCATCGATTCCACGAAGGTCGTTGAGACCAAGGCGGATAAAAAGTCCAAGAAGAAGGACGATAAATAGAATATCGAAGATCATCGCGATGCATTGCGCGGTGTCTGTGTGCTGCACCCCGGTGATTTCCGGGGGTGCGGCTTTTATTATAGAAAGGGGTTTGATATGAAGTTTCATATTGGTGTAATTTCCGGTGACGGAATAGGACCTGAGGTAATCAGAGAGGCTAAGAAGTCTCTGGACGCTGTGGCAGATAAGTTCGGCCACGAGTTCGAATACGAAGAGATATTGATGGGCGGAGTTTCCATCGATGCTACCGGAGAACCCCTGACTGACGATGCTATCAAGAGAGCGAAGGCTGCTGATGCGGTGCTCATGGGTTCTATCGGCGGCGATGCGAAGACATCTCCCTGGTATCAGCTCCCCGCGGATAAGCGTCCCGAGGCCGGACTCCTGAAGCTCAGGAAGTCCCTTAACCTTTTCGCGAACATGCGTCCCGCATACCTTTATCCCGAGCTTAAAGAGGCCTGCCCCCTCAGGGATACGGTCATTGGTGACGGATTCGACATGGTCATCATGAGGGAGCTTACCGGAGGACTCTACTTCGGAAAGCGCGAGACCGGCGAGAAGGATGGTGCAGAGTACGCCATCGACACCCTCGAGTACTCGGAGCCCGAGATTCGCCGCATTGCGAAGAAGGCGTTTGAGGTGGCGATGAAGAGAAGGAAGAAGGTCACCAGTGTCGACAAGGCGAACGTCCTCGATTCCTCCCGTCTTTGGAGGAAGGTCGTAGAGGATGTGGCCAAGGACTATCCCGAGGTTACGCTTGAGAATATGCTCGTTGACAATTGTGCCATGCAGCTCGTCAGGAACCCGGCCCAGTTCGACGTCATTCTCACCGAGAACA
>JAILAS010000177.1 GCA_024681495.1 Eubacterium sp.
TCTCCTCATCGAGCAGCTTTTCGCCGGAAACCTTTTCCCTAAACCCGTCTATCAGATCTGCAGGCCCCGACACCCTGCAAACGAGCTGTCTGAACTCGTCCATCTCACCGTAGTAAACGAGCTCCCCGTTATCTATGAGCAAAACATCGGAAAAGATATGCTCTATCTCCACGAGATTATGGCTGGAAACAATGATGGTCCGGGGATACTCCATGTAATCATTCAGCAATATCTTCGCCGCGTTCTTTCTCTTTTCAATGTCCATGCCGTTGAAGGGCTCGTCGAGCATGGTCAGTTCCGCCCTGGTTGACAGAGACACTATGAAGTGAAATACCGCCTTCTCTCCCAGCGACAACCCATTCGACGTGGCGTCCACCCGGATACCGAAGTATTCCATAAGGCGATGCGCGAAATCGTTATCGAATTCAGGGTAGTTTTCACTCATAAGGAACAGATACCTGTCCAGCCTGGCATCTCCCTGTATCTTCCACCCTTTATATCCCAGATTGATTCTCCTCCGGACTTGATTGCTCTTACGGGGATCTTCTCCCATGACGGTGACGGTCCCTCCCGTGGGCTTCATATGTCCGGCCACCAGCCTCATAAACGTGGTCTTTCCGCTTCCGTTGGCTCCGATCAGTCCGATGAGCTGGCCGCTGCAAATGTCCACATTAAGGTGATCCAATGCCACGTTTTTCTTATTGTAGGTCATGCATAAATCATCTGCGGCAATTATAATTTCACTCATCTTTTCCACCCCCTTTATAGCACTCGCGAATCTTATCCACGAGGCTGTCCTCGGGCACGCCCAGTTTCTGTGCCTCAGCTACCAGAGCCTCTATCTCTCCGGAAAGAGTCTGCTCAATCTTTCTTTTCTTAATCATCTCGATCGCCCCCTTGTGAACCGTCATCGCCTGCCCTCTCACCTTATCCAGCACTCCTCTGTCGACGAGTAGCCGGATTCCCTTGGCCGCAGTGGCAGGATTAATGTTCAGTTCTCTGGCGATAACCACCTGCGAATAACACTTCTCTCCCTCCGGAAGCTTCCCGGAGAGGATGTCGTCCTCAATCGCATCGGCTATCTGAGTGTAAAGAGGTATAAGATCATTAAAATCTACTACCATATAACCCCCCCTTACCAATGGACTCATGACAGTCATTGCAACTTCGCTACTACATTACTCATGTAATGTGGTCATATAGTACCACCCCCTTTTCGGTTTGTCAACAGGTTTTCAAAAAATTTTTTTAATAAAAAAGGCCCCCATCGGGGGCCCATCTCACATGTTCTGAGCTATAAAAATCACCGCAACGACCTGCAGTACGAGGATAAGGGGCATGCCAATGACGAAGTACCAGTGCTTCGTCTTATGGCGAAAAAGATACATCCCCGCCCAGGTTCCGACGCTGCCGCCAATGATGCTTATCATAAACAGCGTCTTCTCGGGAATGCGCCACTCGCCGTTTTTCGCCCTGCTCTTATCGAGCCCCATGGCGCCCAGGCCGATCACGTTCATAACCAGCAGATACACTAAAACAATCTTTTCCATTCTCTCCATCTCTCCTTACTAAACCAACCCGTACTTGTAAATGAAAGCCGCCACTATAACCAGGCAGATTATCGTGGCCAAAGGGCTCGATAGCAGCGCGTCCAAAACCTTAAACGGCAGCTTTATAAAAAAGCCCAGCAGCCAAAAGAACAGATGAACCAACGCCACTATAAAAATCAACGTCAATATAATGGTTACCATAAAAAATCCTCTCTGAAGCAAAATCCTATTTCGTCCGGGCCGCCAATCCGGCGTGCGAAACGCCTGCTGCCCGACGAGCGCTTCTTCGATATATTATCACGGAAGTGGCGGAAATTTGCAACCTTCCCACGAAACTGTGATATTCTAAAACCACGTAAACGAATCGAGGTGTGAGGATTGTTTCTTAACAGGTTACTGGATTATATAGAGGACAGGAAAATCGGCGAGATGTCACTGGCCGGCTGGCGGCGGACCTACTACAGGGATAAGGGCTCGAACGCCACGCAGAGCACGGACTACCGCGTTTTGCGGGAGGTGTTCGCACGGGTTCCTCTCACGGAAAGCGACGTCTTATGCGACGTGGGCTGCGGGTTCGGAAGGGTCTTAAGCTATGTCACATTGTCGGGGAGCCGGGCGAAGGTCTTCGGGATAGAGCTGGACCCCCTGGTGGCCATAACTGCGGCAAAGCGCATGAAGGACTGCCCGCTCGTGGAAGTCCTGTGCGGAGATGCCTGCGAGCTTTTACCCGAAGAGACCACCGTCATCTATATGTATAACCCCTTTCAGGAGGAGAAACTCCACGAGTTTCTGGGTGTCATAGAGTCCGGGATTAACCATCCTCTCACCGTCATCTACGTCAACGACTACTATTCGCACGACATCACTGAGCGCAAAAACTGGCAGGAAATATCGAGGGGCAATGTCCGGCAGCGGACCTACCGCAGGGACCACCCCCGGAGGATGCCCTACGGCATCTTCAGATTCACACCCTGACGGATACCGGCGGGCGTGGGCAAAGTTGTCCCGCCCGTGAATATTTGTTATCATTTAGGTGTTATGTTATCGAAACAGAGCTCTTCCCGACGCCTGATGAAAATGCTGAAGGCGGCCAATTCTATAGGCGACAGGGATCTTACGGCAAAATCCCTGCAGAGGCACCGGCAGACCATGGAGCTGCTGGGGAGCCTTGCCACGCCCAATGAAGCGGTGCGGGTGAAGAGCTTCGCCGTAAAGGGCATGTCCTGCGAAAGAGTGCGTCCGAAGAAGGCGCGGGGACGCTCGCCCTACATAATTCTCTACGC
>JAILAS010000189.1 GCA_024681495.1 Eubacterium sp.
CGAACTTCATCTCCTGGATCGACGACTGCCTCAAGTAAGGTGATAGTGTGATTGTTTATACCGGGTGTTTTTTGCCTGCATCCGATATAAATATAAATACCAACCTATGTGAAAACCACCCGGCCGGACACGGTCGGGTGGTTTTTCTTTTGTCTTATGAATCTAATGAATAGATTGGTGCTAGAAGTCCTTGCTCTTTTGGGTTTCGAAGAAATCGTCTATCTCTGCGATGAGCTCGGAGGGAGAGAGGTTCTTCAGGAGATACTTGACGGGCTTCAGGTTGGCCACGTTCATGACGTGGTCGCGGTCGCTCTTGGCCGTCAGGAACATGACCGGGATGGAATTCGTCTCGGGCTCGGAGCGAATCATCTCGAGCACGGTCTTACCGGATATGACGGGCATCTCGTAGTCGAGCAGGATCAGATCGATGCTGTGACGAACCAGCAGGGAGAGCGCGCTCATTCCGGAGTTGGCCATGTATATCTGATATTTATCGGAGAGCCAGGAGTTGAGCGAGTTCAGCATGCCGGGGTCGTCGTCGACCACCAGGATGTGTTTCTTGGTGTCGGCCAGCTTGTTGTCCTCCTTGTCCTTCGCGATGCGCTCCACCAGCTCCTTTACGTTTAGAGGACGTATGAAAGTGGAGGAGACGTACTTGTCGACGGATATGTATTTTTCGGCCATGTTGAGTTCGTCCGGGGCTCCTGCCAGATAAAGGAGGAATTCACCCGGGATTTCAGCCATGCGGTCCCTCAGGTAGACCAGGACGGCGCCGAAGTCGCTGTCCTCAAACTCGAAGTCGAGGTAAACCAGAAAAACGCTGGGCATGACTTCCATCTCGCTGATGGTCGTTATCTCCGGTCTCATAAGGGAGGTTATAAATCCTTCCTTATCCAGATTGTTCTTGAGGGCGGTTTCCATGAAGCCCTCGTTTTGACAAATGATTACTATGCGCTGGGATTGTTTCATAACTCTTCCTACCTGTCTATGGGGATATGGCTATTCCAACAGTCTTCGTACCTTGTCTCTGTCTATTTTCGCCAGACTAAGCCGTACCTCTTTGAAGCGGGCGAGCTCGTTCTCGGGAATGCGGTATTCCTCGAGGGTAAGCATTATGTTTTCGGCGGTGGCAAAATCGTCCGCCGTGACCAGTTCGTAAATGGAGTCGTATGCGTCCTTGAGCTTCTCGGGAGCGATGAGGGGCTTGTTCTCGTCGGAGAGTCCTTTTTCGTTCTTAAGATGCCGCATTCTGTCCTCGAATGCGTGGGACAGCATGTCGAAGTTGTTAAGCAGAAGCGTCGTGTGCTTGCTTATGAAGTTTGAGTCGTTTCGCTCGCCGGCCTTTTCGAGCGCCTGGGCGTCGTTATAGAGGCCGTGGGCGCCAATGAGGCGTGCGGTGTTTTTGAGTGCGTGTACCAGCACCGTGTAGGTCTTTATATCATCGTCGTCGAGGGCCTTGGTTATGGCTTCCCTCTTTTCCTTTGACGTGATGACCAGGGTGCGTATTATGCCCAGGAGATTATCCGGGCCGCCGCAGTTTTCCAGGGCGGCGTTTACGTCAATGCCCGCCATGAAGGAGAGCTCGGCGCTCAGGGTCTGGGCCTCCTGGGTGGTGTCGCTGTAGGACTCCTCCGGGGAGTTCGACATGCTGAGAAAGTCCTTCAGATATATGTTGAGCGCGCCCGCTGAAAAAGGCTTCTGGATGTAGCCCTCGAAGCCGGCCTTATAGTAAAATTCGGTCGGATTGTCTCTGGATGTGGCCGTCACACAGACGCAGGGAGTGCTTCTGTTCGGGCCGGGCAGGATTCTCAGTTTTTCGAGGGTTTCGATGCCGTCCATGTTGGGCATCATGTGATCGATCAGAATTAGATCGTATTTTTTGAATTGGCACAGATTAAGTAAATCCTCACCGCCTGATGCGGTGGAGGCATCGAAGATCTTTGAGTCTATAAGATGCAGAAAAAGACGGGTGTTAATCGTTTCGTCGTCTGCAAAAATAACTGCCGGTCTACGGTCGTTAGAATTGGAATATTCCATAACTCGTCCTCCCTTCCCACATTCTAACATATAAGCACTTTTAAATACATCACAATTTTTTCACAAAGCCAACAATATTGGTTCACTAATTCCAAATACTATGAGAAAAAGAAAAATCCCATAGAGGGGCGAACGCAAAAAGGAGAAGGTGAATCATGTTCGGAAAGAAGAAAGACAAGGAACCAAAGAAACCTTTGACCGTTAAGCAAAGGTCAAAGAGAAAGAAGATAGCGGCGGTAATTGCGCTGGTATTGGTCGTGGCAGTGGGAGTCACAGGATTTAAGGTCTTCAACGGCGGCAGCCGGGCGTCGGCCGACGACGCGGTGACCGTATCGTCTGCAGAGGTAGAGAGCGGCGACGTTGCTACCACAATCGATTCTTCAGGTACCATTTCAAACACAGGAACCGTCAGCGTGGAGATACCCGAGACCATTGAGATAGAAGAGGTACTGGTTTCCGAGGGTGACACCGTTACCAAGGGACAGAAGCTCGCGTCCGTAGACGTTGCATCTGCGGCGTCCGCTTTGGTAGAGATCAACGAGGTAATAGACGACCTCGAGGATGAGATTGACGACCTTGAGGATGACGACGACGCAGACGATACCGACTCTGACGTATACCTCACGCTGGTATCCTATGAGGCTCAGCTCGCTGAACTCGAGGAGATGCAGGAGACTGTTGCAGAGATCTACGAGTCAGGATACATCACGGCGGACAGCGCAGGAGTCATTGACAGCATAAGCACATCGGGATCCTCGGAGTCCACGGATTCATCGACAGAGACAACCCAGACTTCCTCCACGGATTCCGATTCCTCCGAGACGGTAGCATCGGTAAGCGTGGTTACCTTGGCATCGACCTCCGCCAGCGACAGCGACCTGCTCTCGACTTCGACCGATGTTACAGAGATTGACGACACATACATTAACGATAACCTTTCCATAACGGCTCCGGTTACGGGCAGCGCGGCTCAGACGACTATCGAGTCGACAGACGCGTACACGGGAAAGATCAGCTGGGATTTATCCGATTCGGTTTACGCCTCGGACACTTCCTATACGGCGACCATAGTGCTTACGTCGGCTGACGGATATGCATTCACGGACGCCGACGACTACGCGATCACCATTAGCGGCGCCACTGTAAGCTCGGTGTCTCTCAAGGGAACCGCCGGTGTCAGCGGAAACAGGCTTTACATAATCGCGGTATTCCAGAAGACATCATCGTCCTCTGCATCCGCTGGCAGCACTGACAGCACGACATCCACGGATACGTCATCGAGCACTGCATCTACGGACAGCAGCTCGGGATCGACAAGCGCTTCGAGCTCTTCGGGAAGTTCGGGATCATCATCGTCCTCGTCTTCCTCGTCCAGCAGTTCCAGCTCCGATTCGGATACCACCGAGTTCAGCGTTTCCACCACCGAGGTCTTCTCTATCGCTTCCAGCGACGAGGTTACCATCAGCGTGGATGTAGACGAGCTCGACATCGGCTCCGTAGAGGTAGGACAGAACGCCACCGTAACCCTCGATGCATTCGAGGACGAGGAGTTCACCGGGACCGTTACAGAGGTTTCCGCCAGCTCATCCAACAGCGGTACCTACAGCGTTGAGATTACCATTCCCCGCGAGGACGGAATGCTCGCAGGAATGAGCGCCACTGTTACCATAAACATCGACGAGGTTAACGACGTAATGGTCATCCCCGTGAGCGCACTCGTAGAGAATGGCGACAGCTACTATGTATACACCGAGGTCGACAGCGAGAACAACCTCTCCGGCGAGACCGAGGTAGAGGTAGGACTCTCCAACGGAACCTACGTTGAGATTACCAGCGGACTTTCGATCGGCGACACCGTATACTACACCAAGGCCGACTCCACCGACTCCGACTCATCAGAGGAGAATATGATGGGCGGCGGCATGATGGGCGGCGGCGACATGGGAGGCGGTGAGATGCCTTCCGGCGGCGGCAACGGCGGCGGCAACATGGGAGGTGGTCCCGGTGGCAACTAAGGAGATAATCAGGTTA
>JAILAS010000209.1 GCA_024681495.1 Eubacterium sp.
CAGGCTAAGGCGGGTTAGACCAATTCCGACAGATGAGGAAATACTGAGAGACTCCGCTTCAGGATTCCCTTTAAATACGCAATGGCGATGCCGTAGTTGGTGATGGGCACGTTCTGGTCGCCGGCGCACTTCATCCTGTAGAGGATCTCGCGCTGGTTGAGCATGCATCCTCCGCAGTGGATAATCATCGAGTACGGGGAGAGGTCATCGGGGAATCCGCGCCCGGAAGACGTCTCTATCTTAATGTCTTTGCCCGTGTACTCCTTAAGCCACTTGGGAATCTTATAGGTGCCGATATCGTCGCACTGGCGGTGGTGAGTGCATCCTTCGCTGATGAGTACGGTGTCGCCGTCCCTCAGGTTTTCTATGGCTGTCACTCCCCTTACGGCCTCGTCCAGCAGCCCCTTGTAGCGGGCCATCAATATGGAAAACGAGGTGAGCGGAATATCCTCGCTTACGTCCCGGGAAACCTGAGCGAAGGCCTGACTGTCCGTTATCACGAGCGAGGGCTTCGCATCGCCGGAGAGCTTCTTAAGGAGTCCCGGAAGCTCGAATTCCCTGGCGCAGACCGCCATGGCACCGGTGTCGAGTATGTCGCGGAGAACCTGCTGCTGGGGCAGGATGATGCGGCCCTTGGGAGCCGCGCTGTCTATCGGAATGACGAGCACGATCAGGTCTTCGGGGGAGATGAGATCGGAAACAAGGGGGATTTCCACCTTGTTGTGCGCACTTATGTGCGCAATCTTCTCCTTGAGTTCGTTTATGCCCGTTCCCTGCTCGGCGCTGACCGCGATGGAGTTTTCGTCGTCGCCCGGACAGACCGCGCCGTCGGTGAGGTCGGACTTATTATAGACGACGATGTAGGGGATTTCCTTTTCCTTAAACATGTCGATAAGTCGATTCTCCCATGCGCCGAGACCTTGCGTTATGTCAACCACCAGGACCGCCACGTCCGAGCGGTTTAATACCTGCTTTGTTTTCACCACGCGCAGCTCTCCGAGCTGACCTTCGTCGTCGAACCCCGGGGTGTCGATAATGACGACGGGGCCCATGGGCAAAAGCTCCATCGACTTGGTAACCGGGTCTGTGGTGGTGCCGCGCACATCGGATACGACGGACATGTCCTGGCCGGTAATCGCGTTAACCAGGCTGGATTTTCCGGCGTTTCTGCATCCGAAGAAGGCTATGTGAGTCCTCTCTGAGGAGGGGGTGTCGTTTAGACTCATTTAGCTCACCTCTCATTCTCTCTTGTAAAACAATGTGTGACAATCGATGCTGTAGCGGAAATCGATTGCACTAATATTAAACCAAAGCGGCCGCAAAGGCAATAACGGCGGACAATTTGGGCAAATCGTCAGGTCTACATAAATTGACACGGCCCATGTGACAAGATAAAATATAAGAAGTATGGATTTTTATTGTTGAGGGAGGAAAAATGCGAACTTATCTGGTTACCGGGGGAGCCGGGTTCATTGGCTCCAATTACATACATTACATGTTTAAAAAGTACGGCGACAGCATCAGGATAATTAACCTGGATGCCCTTACCTACGCCGGAAATCTCGAGAATCTGCGGGACGTCGAGGACCGCGGGAATTATACGTTCGTACATGGCGACATCTGCGACAGGGAGAAGGTAAGCTCCATCTTCGCCGAGTACGACATCCACAGGGTAGTCCACTTCGCGGCCGAGAGCCACGTGGACAGGAGCATCGAGGATCCGGACGCGTTCGTCAGAACCAACGTGCTGGGCACGGCGGTCATGCTCGGATGCGCCAAGGCCGCTTGGGAAGAGCCCGACGGATCTTTCAAGGAGGACAGGAAGTTCCTCCACGTCTCCACGGACGAGGTCTACGGCTCGCTGCCCGAGGACCCGAACGCATACTTCTATGAGACTACGCCCTATGACCCGCACAGCCCCTACTCAGCCAGCAAGGCATCCAGCGACTTTCTCGTAAAGGCCTATATGGACACATATAAATTCCCGGCCAACATCACCAACTGCTCGAATAACTACGGACCCTATCAGTTCCCGGAGAAACTCATTCCCCTCATGATTAACAATGCGCTTCAGGGGAAGGATCTGCCCGTATACGGCGACGGAAAGAACGTCAGAGACTGGCTTTTCGTGGAGGATCATGCGAAGGCCATCGACATGGTTTGCGAGGACGGCAGGCTCTTCGAGACCTACAACGTGGGCGGACACAACGAGAAGCAGAACATCGAGATAATACACATCATCCTGGACGTGCTCCGCGAGGAGCTCTCCGAGGACGACCCGCGCAGGGCCAACATCTCCGAGGACCTCATCACCTACGTCACGGACAGGAAGGGACACGACAGGCGTTACGCCATTGCTCCCGATAAAATCAAGAAGGATCTGGGCTGGTACCCGGAGACGGCCTTCGAGGAAGGCATCAGAAAGACCATCAAGTGGTTCTTCGCTAACGAGGACTGGATGAAGAACGTGACCAGCGGGGACTACATGAAATATTACGAGTCCATGTATAAGGACAGATAGGGGGAAATATGAAGGGAATAATACTGGCCGGAGGAAGCGGCACCAGGCTTTATCCACTGACCAAGGCCATATCCAAGCAGATTATGCCGGTTTACGACAAGCCGATGATCTACTATCCCTTGTCCACGCTGATGCTGGCTGGAATCAGGGAGATTCTGATTATATCGACGCCCAGGGATCTGCCCGTGTTCGAAGACCTCTTCGGCGACGGCAGCCAGCTGGGAATGAGCTTTTCCTACGCGATTCAGGAGGAGCCGAGGGGACTGGCGGACGCGTTTATTGTCGGCCGGGACTTCATCGGGGACGATCCGGTGGCGCTCGTATTGGGTGACAATATTTTCTACGGCCAGAGCTTCTCTGCCATCCTCAGACGCGCCGCGGAGCGCACGCAGACCTCGGGCGGGGCCACCATTTTCGGCTATTACGTGCGTGACCCCAGGGAGTACGGAGTCGTGGAGTTCGATGAGGACGGAAAGGCGCTCTCCATCGAGGAGAAGCCCGCGAATCCCAAGTCGAACTACGCTGTGCCCGGATTGTACTTCTACGACAACGACGTGGTGGAGATAGCCGCGAACATAAAGCCCTCGGCGAGGGGCGAGATAGAGATAACCTCCGTCAACAACGAGTATCTCGACAGGGGCACGCTCCACGTGGAGACGCTCGGCCGAGGCTTCGCATGGCTCGACACGGGAAACCACGACATGCTGCTTAACGCAGCCAATTACGTCGAGACCCTCCAGAAGAGGCAGGGGCTCTACATCTCCTGTATCGAGGAGATCGCATATAAGAGAGGATTTATCGACGCCGCGCAGCTCGAGAAGCTGGCGGAACCCCTCATTAAGACCAATTACGGAAAGTATCTGTTGGACGTAGCCAAGGGGTTGTAAATGATAACGAGCAAGGGCCTTCAAAAGTTAACGATAGGCGTGATATCCGTTACGATCGCGTACTTCGCCGCAGCGTTCATCCGCTACAGGCAGTACACCGAGCATCTTTTCGGATCGATGAAAAACTCCCAGATTTACCTGTATCTTCTGGCGGGTTTTTTATTGGTGTTCGCGTTTTACCCGATGGACCGCAGCGAGGGGACCGGCAGGGGCAGGCTCCTCCACATGAGGGACGCCGTGAACATCAACGTCATGATGGCTCTCATCTATATGGTGTTCATCTACCTGTCGAACTTCGGAATCGGTATCTCCCGTTGGTTTACCATCTGGTTCTTCATAATTGACACGCTCCTTATGTTCTTCGGGTTCGAGATTCTGCGCGGCGCCAGGCGCCAGTACAGCCTCACCCATAAGAGAAAAGCCATGATTTTCTCCACGTCGCGGAACCTCTCCGAGGTAATCGGAAATCTGCGGTACTTCGGCGAGGAGGACATACAGATCGTGGGAATCACCCTCATCGACGGAGATAAGAAGCGCTTCTACGAAATAGAATACACCGAGGACGGGCGAAGCGCCCTGGCCGACACGGAGATGGACGCGGAGACCTACCTGCGCCGCGAGGTGGTGGACATGGGCTTCATCAGTCTGCCCGACCTCCCGCAGGAAGACACGCTCAAGGTGGTTTCGCTCTTGGAAACAATGGGCATCCCCGGCATGATATCGCTTCATAACTTCTCCATCGGAGATTCCGACGCGAGAATGGTGACGGTTGGCATGCTGAACATGATCGAGTGTGCGCCCAGGGTATTCACCGACTGGGAGCGCTTCTGCAAGCGCGCGATGGACATCGTGGGAGCTCTCGTGGGCTGCGTTATATGCGTGGTAGTGGGAATATTTGTGGTGCCGGCCATCTGGCTCGAGGATCACGGGCCCGTCATCTTCAAGCAGGAGAGGGTGGGTCGAAAGGGCCGCGTCTTCACCATCTATAAGTTCCGATCCATGTACGTGGATGCGGAGGATAAAAAGAAGGACCTCCTGGACCGCAATGAGATGGAAGGTCTCATGTTTAAGATGAAGGACGACCCGCGCATCACGAAGGTGGGGCGGTTTATCCGCAGGACCTCGCTCGACGAGTTCCCGCAGTTTTTCAACGTCCTCAAGGGCGATATGTCCATAGTGGGCACGCGTCCGCCCACCAGTGAGGAGTTCAGCCACTATAAGAACCACCACAAGCGCCGCGTCACGCTGCGCCCCGGCATCACCGGCATGTGGCAGGTCAGCGGCCGCTCCGACATAACAGACTTCGAGGAAGTGGTCAGGCTCGACCTCTATTACATCGACAACTGGTCGCTGTGGCTGGACATTAAGATCATACTCCAGACGCTCGAGGCCGTGTTCAAGGGGGAGTAGGCGATGACCCTTTCCATAGTGGCATACGGCAAACAAAAGGATGTGATAAACTGCATCCGTTCTATAAAGCAATTCGTCCCCGAGGGTGTGGTATCGAAGATCTACGTGATCGACAACGCCGCATCCGAGCACCCCGGCCGCGCCGAGGGCTTCAGGGGAGCGCTGGAGAGACTCGAGGGCGTATATTATGTAAACCCCGGCAAAAACCTCGGTTTCGGGGCGGGGCACAATTACGTGCTCGGTGAGCTCGATTCGGAGTACCACGCTATAGTGAATCCGGACATAACCCTGACGGGCGACGCATTGTCGGCGATTAAGGCGTACATGGATGAAAATCCCGACGTGGGAATGGTAATCCCCCGCATAACGGACGAGGACGGGGAGCTTTTGAAGGTCTACCGGAGGAATCCGACGCCGTGGGACATGTTCATCAGGATGTTCGTGCCGGTGGGATTCAAGAAACGCAAGGCCTACCACACGATGGGTGAGATGGATTATTCGCGGCCGTTTCGGGTGCCGTTCGGGCAGGGGAGCTTCCTCGTGATAAGGACGGAGCTGTACCGCAGGCTGGGCGGATTCGACCCGCGGTTTTTCCTCTACATGGAGGATGCGGACCTCTGCCGCAGGGTGAACGAGGTCTCGAAGCTCATGTACTTCCCGGGCGCGAGCGTCGTCCACCGGTGGGAGCGGGGATCGCACAAGAGCCTCCGGCTGTTTACGGAACACGTGAAGTCGATGATAAAGTATTTTAGGAAGTGGAAAGCTTGAAAAAAACGGCGGTCCTTCTGGCGACCTACAATGGGGAAAAGTACATATCGAGGCAGCTTTCGTCTATCGCCGGGCAGCAGGGCGCGTCGGAGTTTTCCGTCTATGTGCATGACGATGGCTCGACGGACGGGACGGTTCGGGCGCTGGAGGATTTTCGCGACTCCGTGTGGCGCGAGGCGCCGCGAGAAGGGACTGAGGCCGGGACCGCAGGACGTGGCGAATTCGTCATACTGGAGGGCCCGCCCACGGGCTCATCGCGCGACAACTTCTTCTACCTGGTAAACAATGTCAGCGCCGACTATTACTTCTTCAGCGATCAGGACGACGAGTGGGAGCCGCATAAGATGGCCCGCTGTGAGGCCGCGATGGCTGCGGAGGAGGAGCGTGTGGGGGCAGACCGCCCGATACTCGTGTTTTCCGATGGGAAGGTCATATCGGAGGAAGGCAGGGAGCTGGCCGAGAGTCTGTGCCGCTACCAGAGCTTCGACCCGCGGCGGACGGACTGTCGCCGGCTGATTATACGGAACGTGGTGACGGGCTGTAGCGTGATGATAAACGATAAATGCGCCGAGTACATGAGGCGCGTGGACGGGGATCTATACAGCGGGATTGTGATGCACGACTGGTGGGCGGCGCTTATTGCCGCCAGGTTCGGCAGAATCGTGTACATAGACGAGCCCCTCGTCCGCTACAGGCAGCACGCCGACAATGTGCAGGGCGCCCGCGTCGTCGGAAGCCCCCGTTACCTTCGCGAGAAGCTGCCCGGCGGCGGGATAGCCGCATCGCTGCGCGAGAAGGAGGAGCAGACGGAGCTCTTCCTCAGGGTCTACCACCAGAGGCGCGAGGGCAACGAGGTCGAGTACGAATTCGCCCGGCTCCACAGCCGCCCGAAGCCGGCGCGGCTCAGGTTTTATTTCAGGCACAGGGTCTTCAAGAGCGGATTTTTGAGGAACGTGGGGCTGGTGCTGTTCGGGTGATATAATCGTAAGGGACCGCCCGGGATATTAACCGCGGCGGATAAAAGCGGATTCAGGGTATCCGCAATAAAAATATAGAAAAGAGGACTAATATGGGACAGATTAAGGTAACCGAGGATTGTGGAGGAATAAAGGGACTTCGCATCGTGGAGCCTGCGGTGCACGGAGATGCGCGCGGTTTCTTCATGGAGACATATAATAAAAACGATTTCTACGAGGCCGGGATAGACATGGAGTTCGTTCAGGACAACCAGTCGGCTTCTTCCAAGGGAGTGCTCAGGGGACTGCACTTCCAGATAAACTACCCGCAGGACAAGCTCGTCCGAGCCATTGTGGGCGAGGTGTTCGACGTAGCGGTGGATCTTCGCGACGGATCCGAGACCTTCGGCAAGTGGTTCGGTGTAAGGCTCTCCGCCGAGAATAAGAAGCAGTTCTTTATCCCCAAGGACTTCGCGCACGGGTTCATTGTGCTCTCGGACTACGCAGAGTTCGCATATAAGTGCACGGATTTTTATCATCCCAACGACGAGGGCGGACTCCTCTGGTGCGACCCGGAGATCGGCGTGGAGTGGCCCATGCCCGAAGGCATGACCCGGGAGGACCTCATATTGTCGGACAAGGACAAGGTATGGCCCGGCATAAGCGGCTTCCACAGGGACAGAAAGGCATAGAATAAAGATGAGTGACGGTAATAAAAAAACCGGGTCGCCGCTTTTCGCGGTTCCCCGAAGCATATGGCAGAACCCCAAGCTGGTGGTGACTCTGGCGGGCAATGACTTCAGGAACCGCTTCGCGGGCTCGTACCTCGGCCGAATCTGGGCCTTCATCCAGCCGGTGGTGACGGTGCTGGTTTACTGGTTCGTCTTCCAGGTGGGATTCCGCGCTGCGCTGGTGTCCGATTACCCCTACGTAATCTATCTGGTAGTGGGTATCGTGCCCTGGTTCTTCTTCTCCGACGCGCTCAACGGCGGAGCGAATTCGCTGGTGGAGTACAGCTATCTGGTGAAGAAGGTGGTCTTCAACATCGACATCCTGCCGGCCATAAAGGTGATTTCGGCCGCCATTGTCCACATGTTCTTTATCTTGGTGGCGCTGGTACTGGTGAGTCTGGGCGGCTATGCGCCCGTGAGCGTGTATGCGCTGCAGTTCTTCTACTATGAGCTGTGTCTCATTTTCCTGGTGACGGGAATGGCATACCTGTGCGCGGCGATCACCGTGTTTTTCAGGGATATGCTCCAGATAATTAACATAATCATTCTGCAGCTTGGAATGTGGCTTACGCCCATCATGTGGGACCCGTACAACACTCTGCCTCCCATCGTGCTAAATATATTTAAGCTCAATCCGATGTTCTACATCGTCGACGGATACAGGGACGCCTTCCTCTACCACAGGGTATTCTGGGTGGATAAGCCCCTCTGGAGCCTGTACTTTTGGGCGTTTTCCATCGGCATCTACGCCCTCGGAATGGTGGTCTTCAGGAAGCTGAAGGTACACTTCGCCGATGTGCTGTAGAATTCCCGGGAAGGATTGGAAGAATCGGCCGATAATATGCCGGCCATGAAACATAGGAAGATATTATGGATAAAGACACCGCGATCCTGGTGGATCACGTAAGCAAACTGTATAAGCTGTATGACAAGCCGTTCGACCGCATGAAGGAGGCGCTGGGCTTTTCGAGGAAAAAGCTCTACACGGAGCACTATGCCCTGCATGACCTCTCGTTCGAGGTGAAGAAGGGCGACTGCATAGGAATCATCGGCACGAACGGAGCCGGTAAGTCCACGATTCTGAAGATAATCACCGGCGTTATAAACCCCACGGAGGGAACCGCGCAGACGGACGGCCACATCTCGGCCCTTCTGGAGCTGGGCGCCGGGTTCAACATGGAGTACACCGGCCTGCAGAACGTCTACATAAACGGCGCGATGATGGGCTTTTCGCACGAAGATATCGACAAGAAGCTCGACGCCATACTGGAGTTTGCGGATATCGGAGATTATGTAAACCAGCCCGTTAAAACGTATTCCTCGGGTATGTTCGTCCGACTGGCGTTTGCAGTGGCCATAAACATCGACCCGGAGATCCTCATTGTCGACGAGGCGCTGTCCGTCGGCGACGTGTTCTTCCAGGCCAAGTGCTTCAAGAAGTTCCAGGAGTTTAAGGACGAGGGAAAGACTATACTCTTCGTGAGCCACGACCTCTCGTCGATCCGCAAGTACTGCGACAGGGCCATATTGCTGAACAAAGGGCGTAAGCTCGGCGAAGGCAGGCCCGCCGATATGATTGACCTCTATAAGAAGGTCCTGGTGGGCCAGGTGGACGAAGAGGGCGTTTCGGACGACAATCCGCCGGCCGATACGGGCCTCTGGAAATCCAACATCCCGCTGAACCCTAACGTATCCGAGTATGGAGACGGCCAGGTGAGGATAACGGACTTCGCCGTGCTGGACAATCAGGGCGTGTACTCCACCACTCTTCTTAAGGGCGAGGAGTTCGCCATAAAGATAAAGATAAGGGCCGAGGAGGCTGTGGAAAATCCGATCGTTGCCTTCACCGTGAAGACGGTTCGGGGAACCGACGTGACCGGCACCAACACCATGTTCGAGAACAACGACATCGGCCCCATGCGCGCCGGCGAGGAGCGCACGGTCACGTTCCGCCAGGACATGAGCCTGCAGGGCGGGCAGTACCTGATTTCCCTGGGCTGCACGCGGTTCGAGAACGACGGGTTCCAGGTGTATCATAGGTTGTATGATGTTTTGACCCTCTCAGTGGTTTCGGAAAAAAATACCACGGGATTCTATGACATGAATTCCCGTGTAACGGTGGAATAGCATGGAAGAATACGTAAACAAGGTAAAACTGAATCTCGACATCTACACCGGGGACGACGCATACAGCGATGGCGACATCGAGGACGAGATTCTGAGCATCGTTCAGAGCGAAGAGGACCTCGAGGAACACCTCACGCATGACAACAGGTGGGCGGTCCTCTATCACCTCTCCACGATACGTCATAACCTTCTCGAGTGGTACGATTTTGATCCCGAAGCGTCGCTTTTGGAGATAGGGTCCGGCTGCGGTGCCATGTCCGGGCTCTTCGCCCGCAAGTGCAGGCAGGTGACGGGAGTGGAGCTCTCCAAGCGCAGGTCGCTTATAAACGCGAACAGGAACAGGGACTGCGACAATCTCGAGATACGCGTCGGAAACTTCCGCGACATGGAGTTCACCGAGCAGTATGACTACGTGACCCTCATAGGCGTGCTCGAGTATTCGCCGGGGTACGTGGGCGGAGACGCGCCCTTTGGAACAATGCTGAAGAAGGCGCACAGCCTGCTGAAGCCGGGGGGAGTGCTGATTACTGCCATTGAAAATAAGTTTGGACTCAAGTACTGGGCGGGGGCTTCCGAGGATCACACCGGCCGGGCCTTCGACGGAATCGAGGGTTATCCGGGCGTCGACTTCGTGAGGACATTCTCCCGCAGTGAGCTCGAGAAGCTTATGGTAGACGCCGGATTCGAACACAATGAGTTCTACTATCCCTACCCCGATTATAAGATGCCCAGGGAGGTTTATTCGCAGGACTACCTTCCCGCGCCGGGGAGCATAACGACCCCCGCGCCGGCGTATGACAGGGAGAGGTATCAGGTTTTTGACGAGGTACGGGTCATGAACGAGCTGCTCAGGGAGGGGATGTTCCCGTTCTTCTCCAACTCGTTCCTGGTTTTCTCGAAAAAGGATTGAAGATTATATGAAGAAGATTCTGTATTCAAAATACAATAACCACAGGGCTCCCGGGTTTCGCACCGCTGTGACTATAGTCGAGGAGGACGGAAGAAAGTACGTCGAGAAGAAGGCGCTGGGAGAGAAAGCGGTATCTCACATCGAGAGAATCGCCGCGAACTACGACCTGTGTGACAGCTCATACAGGCAGGCCAGAGCCCTTCCCTGCGAGCTTCTGGGCGACAGGATCCGCCAGGAGTATTTAGAAGGAGAGTCGCTTAAGATTTCTGTGGACATAGCGCATTGCACTAAAGCAGAGCTTAAGCAGGCGGTACTGGACATCATGGAGCCGCTGTTCGACTTTTCCCCCGAATGCCGCACGGAATTTCGGATAACCGAGGGATT
>JAILAS010000215.1 GCA_024681495.1 Eubacterium sp.
AGCTGTAGAGCAGCCCTCCGAGCGCGCTTATGGCGAGAGTACATATCAGCGAGATGACAAGGCCTGCGATGGCCGAGGGATTCTCGGTGGAGTTCTCGTAGAGGAAGGCTCCTATCAGGCCGCCGATGCCGCCCATGTACATAATTCCGGGGATACCCAGGTTAAGGTTTCCCGTCTTCTCCGTGAGGATCTCTCCCTCCGCTCCGAGGAGGATGGCGATGCCCTGGCCTATGGCCTGCTGTATAAACGTAAGTATCATGATTCACCCTCCTTTGCCTCGTCTTCCTTGAAGATCTCAAGCCTGTAGTTTATGAAGAACTCGCATCCGATGAGGAAGAAGAGAATTATTCCCGTGATGATCTCGGAAGCGTTCTCGTTAAGTCCGTACTGGGTAGCAATCTGTATCGACCCCTGCTGCATGAATATGAGCAGTGCGGATACGGCCAGCATGGCCCAGGGATTGAACTTGCTCATCCACGCCACGATGATGGCTGTGAATCCCCTGCCTCCGGCGGTCGATGTGGATATCGTATGGCTGGCTCCGCACACGGTGATGGCCCCGGCGATTCCGCAGATGGCACCCGACAGGCATACCGTCCTTAAGATTACCTTCTTTACGTCGATGCCGACGTACTTCGCGGTGGAGACTCCCTCTCCTACCACTGCCACCTCGAATCCGTGCTTGGACTTCTTGAGGTAGACGCTCACCAAAACGGTTATGAGCAGGACGACAATGACGTTCAGCCCATAGGTGCATCCGAATATGGCGGGAAACCACCCCTTGCCCGTGCCCGCGTTTATAACGCCGACGGTGTTAGATCCCGAGGGGTTCTCCCAGAAGACGATGCAGAAGGTTACAATCTGCATGGCCACGTAGTTCATCATCAGCGTGAAGAGGGTCTCGTTGGTGTTCATCTTCGCCTTGAAGTAGGCGGGGATGACGCCCCAGATAAGGCCGCTTATCGCGCTCGCTATGAAGATTACGATGAGGAGGATCACATTGGGAAGCCTGTCACCCAGATAGATCATGCAGGCCGCAGAAGCCACGGCGCCCATAAGAATCTGGCCCTCGGCTCCGATGTTCCAGAACCTCATCTTAAACGCGGGAACCAGTCCCACCGAAATTACGAGCAGAGTCAGGGTATCCCTTATGGTTACCCAGAGTCTCCTCGACGATCCGACCGCCCCGTCGATGATGCCTGCGTAAACGGCCACGGGGTTCGATCCGGTTATGAGTACGATTACCAGTGCTGAGACGATAAGCGCAAGGAGTATGGCGATAATCCTTATCAACCACGCCTTAAGGACGCTGATATCATCCCTTTTCACCATATGTATATGTGAATTCATCAGTCAATCCCTCCCGTCATAAGCAGTCCGAGCCTGTCCTTGGTAACGGTCCTGGCATCCTCGATGCCTGTTACCTTACCCTCGCTCAGAACCAGTATCCTGTCGCAAAGCTCCATAAGTATGTCCAGATCCTCGATTACGCAGATAACGCATACGCCCTTCTTCTTTTCCTCGCTGAGGAGTCTGTATATGGCGTATGAGGAGTTAATGTCCAGCCCCCTCACGGGATATGCCACCAGGAGGATTTGGGGATTCTGCGAAATCTCTCTGCCCAGGAGGACCTTCTGAACGTTTCCTCCCGACAGTCGGCTTACGGGTGTGGAGAGTCCGGGGGTAACCACCTCGAGCTTATCCACTATCTTCTCCGCGAGCTCACGGGGAGGCTTCCTGTCTACGAAGGGGCCCTTGCCCTCGTTGTAGCTCCTTAGCATCATGTTGTCGACGATGTCCATCGAGCCAACCAGGCCCATGCCGAGCCTGTCCTCGGGAACGAACGCCAGCGAAACCTTAACGTCGTCGCTCTGATTGCCGGCCGCATCGAAGAACCTGATGTCTCCGGACTCGTGTCCGGTCAGGCCGGCGACGCTCTCCAAAAACTCCTTTTGGCCGCTGCCCGATATTCCGGCCACGCCCAGTATCTCTCCGCCGTATGCGTCGAATGAAACCCCGTCCAGCGAGATGAGTCCGTCGGACCCCTTCACCACCAGGTCCCTGACCTCCAGGTACTTCTTCGGATCTACGGGGTCGTCCCTGTCGATGTTCAGCTCGACCTTCTCTCCCACCATCATCTCGGTGAGCTTCTCGACGGTGGCCTCAGAGGTGTTTATCACTCCCTCGTTGCGGCCCTTCCGAAGGACCATGACCCTGTCGGATACGTCCAGAACCTCCATGAGCTTATGCGTGATGAGCACGACAGCCTTGTCGTTCTTCTTCATGATTCGAAGGACGTTGAAGAGCTTATCTGCCTCCTGAGGGGTAAGAACCGCCGTGGGCTCGTCGAGGATGAGGATGTCGGCTCCCTTATAGAGCACCTTGACTATCTCGGTGGTCTGCTTCTCGGACACCGACATGTCATATATCTTCTTGTCCAGATCCAGGTCGAAGCCATAGGTGTCAATAAGTTCCCTGATGTACTTCTTCTCCTCCTCGAGGCTGTGAAGCTTCTTGCCTCGCGAAAGCCCGAGAACGATGTTTTCAGCCGCCGTCAGGACGTCAATCAGCTTGAAGTGCTGGTGAATCATGCCGATTCGCAGGTTGAAGGCGTCCCTGGGGGACTTTATCATCTCCTCCTTACCGTCTATGAGCATCCTGCCCCTGTCGGGGAAATAGATGCCCGCGAGCATGTTCATCAGCGTGGTCTTACCGCTTCCGTTCTCGCCTAACACAGAAAGGATTTCACCCCTCTTCAGGGTAAAATCCACGTCCTCATTGGCGCAAACGCGCCCAAAATATTTGGTGATTCCTGTACATTCCACAGCGTATGTCTCTGCCATGAAAACCTCCCTCGCATAAAGGTGTAAAAGGGCGGAAGCAAAGACTCCCGCCCTTTGGTGTTGTCACAGTTATTATATACCATGAGGCCCGCCGGGCGAACCCCATAAATATTAATTATTCAGCGTTAAGCTCGGTAATGCCGTCGATCCTGATATCGAAGGAAGGAGCAGAGATGATCTCTGACTCGTGATAGTATCCGTCGGATACGTAGTCGGCATTGTCGGTGTAGTCCTCTCCGCCTGCCTCGATAAGGCTCTCAAGGCTCTCACCACCGATGGTGAATGTCGTGGTATCGAATACGTGAAGGGTACCGTCCTTGATAGCTGCGATAGCTGCCTCAACAGCCTCTTCAGTACCATCTGCGATGGCTGCCTCGTTGAGCTCTGTAAGCGCTACGGCGTCTGTCTCGAAGCCCTCTGCCCAGTCGGCATCAACGGTCTCACCGTTGATAACGGCCTGTACTGCCTCGGTGTAATATACGCCCCACTTGTTCGTGGAAGAAACGAGCGCAGTGGTGGGAGCAACGGAAATCATGTCGACATTATAACCTACGCAGGGAACTCCTGCCTCCTCGCATGCGGAGGGAGCACCGGTGGTATCAGCATGCTGACTGATCAGTACGCATCCGTCGGCGATGAGCTGCTGGGCAACCTCTGACTCAGCGGACATGTCAGCCCAGCTGTTGGTGTACTGTACTTCCATGGTTGCGGACTCGCATACGCTGCGAACTCCGAGGAAGAATGCGGTATAACCGGAAACCACCTCAGCGTAGGGATAAGCGCCAACATAGCCGAGCTTAGCCTCATCTGCGGTGATGTCACCGTTCTCAATCATCTCGTTCAGCTTCATACCTGCTACGATACCTGCAACATAGCGGGCCTCATAGATCTTGGTGAAGTAGTTATGTACATTGGAAAGTCCGCTGGAAGCAGCCTGATATCCGGTCGCATGGAAGAACTGAATCTCAGGATACTCGGTGGCAGCCTGAAGAATGTAGCTCTCATGGCCGAAGCTGGTAGCGAAGATGATGTTGCAGCCCTGCTCTGCGAGATCGACAGCGGCATCATAGCAGCTCTCGTCCTCGGCGATGCCGGTCTTCTCGATAACCTGATCGTCGGAAAGGCCCAGTGCCTCCTGCATCTCGTCGATACCCTCCATGTGTGAAGCGGTGTATCCCTCGTTCTCGTCACCGATGTAGATGACACCTATCTTAACGCCGGATGCGTCTCCGCTGGCAGCGTCACCGCTGGCCTCGGAGAATACGGAACCGGTAACGGCCGCAGAATCTCCGGACTCTGAACCGCCACAGGCAGCCAGGGAAAATACCATTGTCATTGCGAGTGCAGCACTCAATAATCTTTTCTTCATTTTTTCCTCCTAAAATCTCTGATACAAAAAAGATTCGACAAGTCCCGGAAATAAAAGAAGCCTTCGAAAATTGAAGGAATACTTAAAAAAGGAGCTATCTCCGACCGGAGCCTGCTCCCACATTCCTTCCGGAACACAAAAAATATTTTAGT
>JAILAS010000217.1 GCA_024681495.1 Eubacterium sp.
ACTTAATCCCTGCAACATCCCCGGACCGTAGGAAGATTAACCCTTTTGACTGCGTACTTAAGCTCCTACGGCCGGGAATCTATGATTCCTCCGCGCGAGGCCTCTTAAGCCCCCGCCTCAGATCGCGGAAAAAAGACTTCATCATCGTGGAGCACTCCTCGCCCAGGACGCCGGTCTCCATCTCCACCTGATGATTGAACCCCTTGTTCTGCAACAGGTTAAGGACCGACCCGCAGCACCCGGCCTTGGGATTCATCGCCCCGATTACCACGCGGTCAATCCGGGCCTGGACTATCGCGCCGGCGCACATCTGGCATGGCTCTAAGGTCACGTATAAGGTGGCGCCTTCCAGCCGCCAATCCCCCATCTTCTTACACGCCTTCTTTATGGCGATGAGCTCCGCGTGGGAAAGCGTGTTTCCGTCCGTAACGCGCCTGTTATAGCCGCGGGCGATGATTTTCCCATCCACCACAATGACGCATCCTATCGGAACCTCGTCTATGGCGCGGGCCTTCTTCGCCTGCTTTATGGCTTCCTTCATGTACTTTTCGTCTTCTGTCATTTTAGGTGAATTCATGCTATATTATTCCTATGAAGCTGGAATATATTACTAACAATTTGATTCTGCGCGTGGAAAACGGCCGATCGGCACAGGATGTCATCGACTTTTTCAAGCGCAATAAAGACCACTTCGCATCCAGCGAGGCTGCCCACTCTAACTCCTTCTACACGGTCCCCTTCATGAGGACCATCCTCGACAAGGAGTACCAGCTGGCGACCCGCATGGAGTCCGTGCGCTTCTGGCTCTACGAGAAGGTCTGTCCGGACTACATAATCGGCACCATATCCTTCAACGGAATAACGGGCTATCCGTTCTCCCGCTGCGAGGTCGGCTACCGCATGGACAAAGACTACGTCGGCCGCGGCTACGCCTACGAGGCGCTTTCGTTCGCCTCGGAAGTCCTCGCCGAGGATCTTTCCATCCACCGGATGGAGGCCCACATCCAGCCCGAAAACCTTCGATCCATCCACCTCATAGAGCGCCTCGGCTTCGAATACGAGGGACTCTGCAAGCGCTACGCCCACATTCAGGGCACGTGGAAAGATCACTATCTATACGCCAGAGTTTTTCCTGACTCCCATGCCGCTAAAAACATTAGAAAGGGCAGCGAATCTGTCTAATCCCCAGACCTCACCCCTGACGGTCGCAGACTCGCCCAGAGATGTGATCGCACTCTCGATCTCCTCCTTGGAGAGGCCCAGCCCCGCCCCGTGCGCAATGCCGTTGACCAGGGTCTTCCTGCGCTGGTTAAACGAAGCGCGGATGATGGCGAACATGAGCTCCTCATCCTCGACCTGCACCGGTGGCTCGCTCCTCCTGCGGAGGTTTATCACGCTCGAAGACACCTTCGGCCTCGGAGTGAAGCACTCCGGCGGCACGTCTATCTCTATCGACGCCTCGGCGTAGTAGCTGACGGCGAGGGATATCGCTCCGCACTCCTTCGATCCGGGCTCGGCCACGAACCGCTCTGCCACCTCCTTTTGAACCATCACCGTGATGGACTCAATCGGCAGACTCGCCTCCAGGAGCGATGTCACTATCGGCGTGGTTATGTAGTAGGGGAGATTCGCCACCACCCGAAACGCTCCACCTTCGGGCGTCCGGTCGGCGATCTCCTTGAGATCCGTCTTTAATATGTCTCCCTGTATGAGCTCCACATTGTCATAAGGAGAAAGAACCTCTTCCAGGTGCGGAATAAGGCTCTTATCTATCTCTACGGCAGTGACCTTCCCCGCGCTCTCGCACAGCCGCCCCGTCATGGCTCCCAGCCCCGGCCCTATCTCCAGCACATGGTCGTTGGGGCCGATTCCGGCGCACTCCACGATTCCGTCCAATATGGCGGCATCCTTAAGAAAGTTCTGTCCGTATTTCTTTTTGGCGCGGACCCTGTTCTCAGGCGATCCCGTAGAACTTCCGCGCGTTTTCTTCTGTCTTTTCAATTATTTCCTCCCGGGATATTCCCCGAAGCCCCGCAATCTCATCGACCACGTGAGCTATAAGGGCGGAATTGTTTCTCCTGCCTCTGAAGGGTTCGGGCGCCAGATACGGGCAATCCGTCTCGAGCAGCAATCTGTCCATCGGTATGTCCTTAGCCACTTCCTTAAGCTTCTTCGCCTTCTTGAAGGTGACCACGCCCCCGATGCCAATGTGGCAGCCGAGCTTAATGAAGTCCGCCGCCATCTCCGGGGAATAGGAGTAGCAATGCACCACCACCGGCACATCGGAACCGGCCATCATCTCCTTAAGCATCTCATAGGTCTCCTGTGCTGCCTCGCGGGAATGAATAATAACGCTCATCCCCTCCTCCTTAGCCAGCTCGAACTGCCTGCGGAACCAGTAGCGCTGCTTGTCGCGCACCGCCTCGTCCTTCTCCCAATAGAAGTCCAGGCCGATTTCCCCCAGGGCCACCACCTTGTCGTCGTGAAGGTGGGACCTGAGCCAGCCGAAGGTCTCCTCGTTCAGGCAGGCGATGTCCGACGGATGCACGCCCAAAGCGGCATATATAAAGTCGTATTTGCGACTGAGGTCCAGGGAGTTTTGGCTGCTCTGTATGTCGCAGCCCACGTTCACCACTGTCCCTACGCCCGCCTCCGCGAGCGAGGCCAGAAGCTCGTCCCTGTCCTCATCGAATTTCGAATCATCGTAATGTGCGTGAGTATCGAAGATCAATCACATTACCTCCGCTCCGTTGGGCATATCCTTCTCGGGCGTCATGAGGGAGAGGTTTCCATCCTCGTCCTCTGCGCAAAGGAGCATTCCCTCGGACTTAACACCCGCGAGGGTGGCGGGCTTGAGGTTCGTGAGAACCAGAACCTTCTTTCCGGGCATCTCCTCGGCGGAGTAGTACTTCTTAATGCCGGATACAATCTGCAGCGTCTTCGAGCCCACCTTGACCTGTGAGCAGAGGAGTTTCTTCGACTTGGGAACCTCCTCGCAGGAGATAATCTCTCCGATGCGGAACTGCAGCTTCTCGAAGTCTCCGTACTCGATCATGTCCTTCTCGGGCACATCGATTCCGTCCTCTGCCTGAGGCTCCTCGTCCGCTGCGGGCATCATGGCCTCGACCTTGGCAAGCACCTCGTCCAGATCCTTACGAGCGAAGAGAATCTCGGGCTTCTCCACGACCTTGGTGCCGCTCTTGTAAAGACCGAACTTGCCAAGGTCGTCGAACTCGCGGCGCTTCTCGTTAATCTGCTCTAAGATCTTATCCGCGGTGCCGGGCATGGCGGGGCCGATGAGGGTAGCTCCGATGGCGATGCTCTCTATCAGGTTATAGAGAACCGTCTGGAGCCTTGCCTTCTTCGCCTCGTCCTTGGCCAGAAGCCAGGGCTCGGTCTCGTCGATGTATTTATTGCATCTCTTGAAGAGGTTCATGACCTCGGAGATGGAGTCTGCCACATGATATGTGTCGAGCTTGTCGGCCGCCCTCTCGGCGGTTGACATAACAACAGCCTTCAGATCGTCGTCCACGGCCTCTGCCACGTCGCCGTCGGTCACCACGCCGCCGAAGTACTTGTTCGACATGGTGATGGTCCTGTTCACCAGGTTGCCCAGAGTATTGGCGAGGTCGGAATTGAATCTCTCCACCATGAGCTCCCAGGAGATGACGCCGTCGTTCTCGTAGGGCATCTCGTGAAGGACGAAGTACCTTACGGCATCCACGCCGAAGATGTCTACCATATCATCGGCGTATAACACATTGCCGGCCGATTTGGACATCTTTCCGCCCGCCTGGAGCAGCCAGGGATGGCCAAACACCTTATAGGGCAGGGGCTCACCGAGCGCCATCAGGAAGATGGGCCAGTAGATGGTGTGGAACCTGACGATATCCTTACCGATGAGGTGAAGGTCAGCGGGCCAGTTCTTCTTATAGAAATCGGACGAACCGTCGGGGTCGTATCCGACCTTGGTAATATAGTTCGTGAGCGCATCAAGCCAGACGTATACGGTATGGTCGGGATCGAAGGTAACGGGGATCCCCCACTTGATGGAGGTCCTCGATACGCAAAGGTCCTTAAGGCCGGGCTTGAGGAAGTTATTTACCATCTCGTTCTTTCTGGATACGGGCTGAATGAACTCGGGATGCTCGTCGTAGTACTTCATCAGGCGGTCTGCGTACTTGCTCATCTTGAAGAAGTATGCCTCCTCCTGTGCGGGCTTCACCTCTCTGCCGCAGTCGGGGCACTTACCGTCCACCAGCTGGGAGGGGGTCCAGAACGACTCGCAGGGAGTGCAGTACATTCCCTCATACTTACTCTTGTAGATGTCTCCCTGATCGTAAAGCTTCTTGAAGATCTTCTGAACGCACTCCACATGATCCTCATCGGTGGTACGCATGAAGGTGTCATAGGATGTGTCCATGAGGTCCCAGATTCTCTTCACCTCTCCGGCGACGGAATCCACGAACTCCTTGGGAGTAACTCCCGCCTCGGCCGACTTCTGCTCTACCTTCTGTCCGTGCTCGTCGGTTCCGGTCTGGAAGTGCACGTCGTATCCCTCCAGCCTCTTGAACCTGGCGATGCAGTCCGCCAGAATGATCTCATAGGTGTTTCCGATGTGGGGCTTACCGCTCGTGTAAGCGATAGCCGTTGTCATGTAAAATTTTCCCTTGTTTGCCATAGCTTCCTCTCACTCTTGTTTTTGACTCACGTAAAGCGCCGGACCTCCGCTGGGAGATTCGGCGCCTTGAATTAGTCTTCTTTATCTATCTTCTCGCCGCAGTGGGGGCAAAATGTCGAACCGGCACTTACTTCCTTCCCACAGGATGAACACTTGGTCGAACCTTTGATGATGGCCAGATCGTCCTTCAGCTCATCTATCTCCTCGTAGGTTCTCTTTATGAGGAAGACCTCCTCATACTCAGTGGAATCCTTATCCTTCTCCTGCTCGTATACCAGCCTGCCGATCTCGGCCAGCTGTCTTTGTATGAAATCCTCTTTGCTTCGGATTTCCATGTTAATCTTGGCTGTATCCTTCATATCGGTAGCCTTCTCGACTACAGCCTTCCCCGCAACGCTAACCTGTCTGGCTACATCGTTTAAAATGTCCATATCTGACACCAACCTTTCTTTTCACCCCAAAGGTACTAGCTAATTATATACCCCGAACCCCTTCTTTTCAATAACACCCTTACTTATTTAAGGGTAGAATTGGAAGAACAGTAGGTTTTGGTCTTGCAACTCTTGAACTTATTTCCGGAAGTCTTCTTAACCTTCGACTTCTTCTTCACGCATATTCCGTACTTGGTGCACTTCTTAAAGGTGTTGCTCAACACCTTGTTTACCGTGGACTTGCCGGTCACGAAGAGCCCAATCTTGGTGGTGGAATTTCCGGATATCGTATTGCTCTTTATCTTCGTCACCGTCGAAGCTCCCGAAACCTTTACTGCGTTGGACGACGCCGAACCTATCGTATTGGAGTTCAATGCGGTAACCGCGGATCCACTGACCAAAATGCCGGTTCCGCCGCACTTCTTGATGGTGTTCTTCTTCAGCGTGTTCACGTTGGATGATGAGAGCTTTATTCCCGGCGACCCGCACTTGGTTATGGCGTTGGTCTTTATGGTCGTCGCCTTCGAGTTCGACAGGTAAATTCCCGACGCCTTGTTGCTCTTTAGGGTGTTATCCCTGATCGTGGTCACGTTCGAGTGATAGTCCAGCTCTATTCCCTCGGCCGAGCAGCTCTTGATGGTATTGGAATATATGGTCGAGGCCGATCCCAGATACATATAGATGCCCTCAGTGCCGCAGGAGCTGATGGTGTTCTTGTATATGCTCGTCACGCTTCCGTAGCTTCGGATCGATATTCCGCAGTACTTCGCATCCGAAATCTTATTCGAATATATCTTCATGCTCGAGCAGGTGCCGTTTACCACGATAGCCGATCCCTTCACCGTCTTTATCGTGTTGTTGTATATCTTGCTGCTCTTCCAGCAATACGGATGAATCGCTATGTTCTCATAGGTCCCGGACTTGCTCACGTTCGTGAACGTGTTTCCGTGGACCACTATCCCCGTATGCGGATACGACGAGGAATACGTGTGGGATCCGATTCCCTGCACCACTCTATCGAAGGTGCAGCCCACTACCTCCACGTTCTTGCAGCCCAGCGCCTTATATTTGCCCTCGGTGTTGTAATCGCCGAAGCTGGTGCTGTTTATGTCGATCTGTATCGCCTCGCGGCAGTTGGTTCCGGCGCCGACGCGCTGATTCTTGAACGTGCAGTTCTTTATGGTCACGCCGTTGACCGCCGCCATCTCCATGATGTGGTTATCGTAGACATTCTGCAGCGTAACATTCTTTATCGTGAGATTCGTCACGTGGGCCATCTGGAAAATGGGATGCGACACGGTGCATGTCGAACAGTCCCATGTGCCTCCGATGACGGTGATGTTCTCCATGTCGTCATAACCGCTGTAGCCCTCCTCGGGATTTCCCGAAATCAGGAGCTTGTTGACACTGGTGTTGTCGGCGGTCTTATTGAGCGTACCGTCGTTCGACGCCTTATAGGTGGTTATGGTGCACCCGGTCATATCCAACGTCGTGTTGCTGTATATCATAAGCTGATAGCCGTTGGACGTCTTGGGGATGTTGTAAGTGCCGGCCTCCACCTTGATGTAGTAGTACCTCGTCGAAATGTAATTTTCCCCGGCGTATGCCAGATACGTCCTCATCATGTACCTGAAGCCGTTCTTCGCATAGGTAGCCGCATTACAGAAGTACTCGAGCTCCTCCTCGCCAAGGGTATAGCTGTAGGTGGACGTGCCGTCGGAATTCTCCGTCACGGTCCACTCCACGTCCTCCGGCATATAGCTTACCTCCGTCGTGCTGCCGGAGGTGGTGGTCGTCTCTCCGGAGGTAGTTGATACCTCGTCGTCTTTGACCGATGCGACCGTCAATGCGGCGGCCTTCGCATTGTCGGCCGATGAGGCCGACGCCTGTGCATACAATTCGGCGTTGTTGAAAATCGCGGCAAACAAAACCACGACAACAAGAAATCCTGCTGCCTGTTTCTTCATGGTATTCTCCTTTTCGAAACCGCCGTGCCCACTGAGCCGGCGCTTTCCTATATAAACATTTGGTTCGGCGTTCGCTCTCCATAAACTCACGGTCACTCTAAAAATGCCCCTTCATTCTAGCACAATAGCCACCCCCTGTCCAAAGGGTGCAACGTTGACATCACTTTTTGCCTTTGCTATTATACTTTAAGCACTGAAAACAGCATTTATATAAGGAGAATACGCATGCCCCGTCTTAACGAAAACTACTTGAATATCAAAGAAAGTTATCTCTTTGCGGAGATTTCCCGCAGGGTCTCCAAATACGAGGAGGAGAACCCCGATAAGAAGGTTATTCGCCTCGGCATCGGCGACGTGACCAAGCCCCTCTCGAAGAACGTTGTGAAGGCTCTCAAGGAGGGCGCCGAGGACCAGGGTTCGGCCGAGTCCTTCCACGGCTACGGCCCCGAGCAGGGTTATCCCTTCCTCAGGGACAGGGTCAGCGAGTACTACGCCGCGTTCGGCGCACAGGTCGATTCCGACGAGATTTTCATCTCTGACGGAGCCAAGTCGGATACCGGTAACATCACCGAGCTCTTCGACGCCGACAACGTGATTCTCGTTCCCGATCCCGTATATCCCGTTTACGTTGACACCAACATCATGAGCGGAAAGACCATTAAATACATGTCCGGAAACGCCGAAAACGGCTTCCTTCCCATGCCGGATGACTCCGTTCACGCAGACGTCATCTACCTGTGCTCTCCCAACAACCCCACCGGCGCGGTTTACAATAAGGAGCAGCTCAAGGTATGGGTGGACTACGCGCTTAAGAACGACGCGGTAATCCTCTTCGACGCCGCTTACGAGGCGTTCATCACGGATCCCGAGCTTCCCCGAAGCATCTTCCTCATCGAGGGTGCCCGCAAGTGCGCCATCGAGTTCTGCTCGTTCTCGAAGACGGCAGGCTTCACCGGCACGCGCTGCGGATACACTGTCGTTCCCAAGGAGCTTTGCTTCAAGGCGACGAACGGCACGGAGATGTCGCTTCACGCAATGTGGTTCCGCCGCCAGTCGACCAAGTTCAACGGCACGAGCTACGTGGTTCAGAGAGGCGCCGCCGAGGTCTTCACCGAGGCCGGAATGGCAGAGTGCAGGGAAAACATCGCATACTATCAGGAAAACGCCCGCACCATTGCGGAGACGCTCGACAAGCACAACATCCGCTACTTCGGCGGTACACATTCGCCCTACATATGGTTCGAATGCCCCAACGGCATGGACTCGTGGGGCTTCTTCGACAAGCTGCTTAACGAGGTCCAGGTGGTCGGTACTCCCGGCGCCGGCTTCGGAGATAACGGCAAAAACTTCTTCAGACTGACCTCCTTCGGAAGCCACGAGGCTACAAAGGAAGCTATGGAAAGGATTGAAAAGATTCTCTGATGAGAATCTTTTCCCTTTTCCTCCGTTAGTTACAGTAAGGAGTTCATTTTGAATAGAATTTGTGTTTTACTCTCAGTTTTACTTTTGACTTCGTCAACCCTTTCGTCCGGTGGACTCACCACTCTCTCGTCTCAGTCGAAGACATCGACCGCAACATTGACAACCACATCCGGTACCACGACTACCTCTTCGGGTTCATCCGTCGATACTTCTTCCGACTCGGGCACGCAGACCACGTCCGGATCCGCCACGTCCACATCGGGCTCATCCACGACCGATTCCTCGAGCTCGGACTCTACCGCGACTGACACCGCTACCTCTGACTCGGCCACATCCGATTCGGCCACGACCACCTCGGGCTCCACGGTCACCGTGGGCACCTACGTTACGGTCAGCGACACCGACGAGGACGGCGACATCTGGTACGAGCTCAACGAGGCTCTGACCGAAGCCCGCGACAACGCCACGGAGGACTGCCCCTATTACATTACGGTCACTCCCGGCACGTACAACATATACGAACAGCTCACGGTGTATTCAAACACCTCTCTGATATTATCCGGCGTCACCATATACAACGACTATGGCTCGTCCATGATTCTGCTTACATCCACCGACGATTCAGCCACGGGCTACAACGGCGCCTGCAACATCTCCATAACCGGAGGCACCTTCGACAACGCATACGAGAGCAATGCCATAATGCGTTTCGTCCACGCACAGAACATTACTATTTCCGGCGTTACGTTTAAAAACGTCACCGACTGCCATCATCTCGAATTCGCGGCCTCTAAGAATGTCACGTTCAAGAACTGCTCGTTTTTAAACTACAAGGGCCAGGATTCCAACACCAACGAGGCCCTGCAGATCGACATTCTCAACAGCGACCGTTTCCCGCTGGGACCCTATGACGGAACGACGTCCGTGAACATCACCGTCACCGGATGCACCTTCAAGAACGTCGAGAGTGGAGTGGGCACCCATTCGGCCATCAGAAAATACTTCTTTACGAACGTAAAGATAACCAACAACACCTTCGTTAACCTCGACGGATATGCCATTTCGGCCACCAATTACGCGAACTCCACCATAAGCGGCAACACCATAACCAACTGCGCCGCCGGAATCCGCTTCCGCACCATGACAAGCGACTACAGCAATTTCCACGAGGACTCGTCCGTGACCGGCTCCGTCTCGAGAAACCTGAACAGCACCATAAGCAACAACACAATCAGCATCTCCAGCCAGTCGCACTTCTCCTCTACCTACGGAATACAGGTTTACGGAGTTTATCTTTCCAAGAAGACGAGCGGCGTGGCGGCCGGCGATTACAGGACGCGCTGCGTCACCATTACCGGAAACACGATAACGCTGAAGGACAAGGGATACGCCATACGAATGATCGGAACCGTCAGCTGTACCGTCTCATCCAATAAGATTACGGTCTCCATCGCCAAGAGCTGCAACGGAAAGGGCGCCGGTGACGCCCTGAGGCTGACCAAGTCGGTTTCGACGACTGTTACCCGCAACACCATCGCCATCACGAAAAAGAACTCCGCCTGCAAGAGCGCCAGCGGTATTGTGCTGAACGGCTCTTCCTCAGGCACCGTAAGCTACAACACCATCAGCAGCGCCAATCTGTACGGCGTTAAGGTGTCCGGCAAGTCCACCGTTAACGTGACGGGCAACCGGATTGCCGGCGCGAAGAACACCGGCGTATACGTTACCGGCAAATCCACCGCAAAAATCATAAAAAACACCATAGCCAACGCCAAGCGCTACGGTGTATATGTTTCTTTATCCCCTTTTCCTCGAAGTATTTTTTCACATAGCCAAAAGCCGTCTTATCCGCCACGGTCTGAATGGAACCGGCGCGGTATACGTTGTCCTTGCCAAAGAGG
>JAILAS010000218.1 GCA_024681495.1 Eubacterium sp.
TCCTCATTCTCCAGCACATCGGCAACGATGACCGGAGACACTTTTTGCAGATTGGAGCGGTTGCCGTCCTCATCGCGCAGCGTGGTCATGACGCTGATGTCCTGCCGGTAAATGGTAAACTCGTCTCCGTAAACTTCCTTTAAGGCATCCATAAAATCCTGATCCCCGGTGATATCGTATCCGCCCTTGATCACGTCGTATTCGTTGTCCTCACCGGAATGGAACTCGTAATCTCCCGGATACATCCGCTCCAGCATCGTCGAAATGAGTTCGCACTGGTTCTTCATGGATTCCTCGGCTTCCGCCGTCACCGCATTGGTCACGGTATAACTGCCGATCCCGTAGACAATGATGAAAAGCAAAACGAGCGGCAAGGTCACCAGGCCGAGCATTCTGCCCTGTAAACCCATAAATTTTGTCTTGAATTTTCCTTGTTTCATGGTAATCCCCGTGTTTTTTCCCGATGAATTTCGGCTTATTTTTCAAAACCGATCCGTCATAAGTGTAGCATAATTTACATAATTTTCCCATAAAAACACACATCCGCGCGCAAAATATGGTAAAATCTGAGTACTCTCTCGGAAAGGAGCATAGCGGTTTGATCATCCACTACTTAAAATACACCGAACAACTGAATTTTGATGATATCGAACGTTACACCGCCTTCGTCTCCGAAGAGCGGCAAAAGAAGATTGCCGGCGCTTCCGATCCGAAAGTGAAGACGGAATCGCTTCTTACCGGTCTCTTTCTCCGTATGTTGCTGGCCGAACACCTTAAAGTGCCCGCAGATACGTTTTCTTTTACGAAAAATACCTACGGCCGGCCCGCACTCGACGGACATCCCGAGCTCTTTTTCTCGGTTTCGCAGAAAAAAGGCCTCATATGCATCGGTCTTCATGATGGCGATTTGGGGATCGATACGGAAGCCGTCTGCGCACGCAAGCCGTCCGTCGCCAGGCGTTCCTTCACACCGGCCGAACAAAAGGCCATGCAAAACGCCGAAGACCCGGACGAAATGTTCTATGAGATCTGGACCAGGAAAGAGTCCTATGTCAAGTTTTTGGGAACCGGCTTTCACGGAGTCGCACCGGATGCGGTGGATGTGTTTGCCCTGGAACATCGTGCGGCCTGTCGCTTTTGTTCGCAAAGGATCGATGACCATCTGATCACGGTCTGTACCGACCGCAACGCCCCTCCCGAGATCGAATGCATCGAGCGGACCGTAAAAGAATTACTGGATTTCTATTGATCGTGCAGACGCTTCTCGGTCAGCGCGATCCACTCATCGAGAGTAAGCGGCGTATAGTCCGCATATTTGCAGAAACAATTGATCATCTGGCAGGGTATCGGTTTTTCCTCCCCATCCGGATAATTCTTTTTTAATGTAGAGCGCATCTTCAGGATGAATTCATCGAGCAAATGCTGTTCCACCGTGTCGTGCACGTGACCGTACAGCATATAGGTGATGGGTTCATCTTTTTTATTTCTGCGATACTGGCAACTGTAAGCCGGCATTGGATAATGCGAGAGGACGACCAGACGGCCCTCGTCATGCATATGTGCATAATCACGCACCCAGACAAAGCGGTTCTCGTCGAAGTCTCTGCTTTCCAGAAAATGATCGTGATTGCCGCGGATCATGTACAGCTTACCGTTTAACCGCATTAAAATGTCCGTAGTCTCCTTTGCGGAGCCCACGGACAGATCACCGAGGATCACGACCTCGTCTTTTTTGGTTACACGTTCATTCCAACGCCGGATCATGTATTCGTTCATCTCTTCGCCCGAAGAGAATCCGCGACAGTCCATGCTGTCGTTTAACTTGGAATGAAAAAAATGCAGATCGGCAATGTAGTATCGCATGCAACGTCCTTTCTAACGGATCGCCGCCTTCTGCCGATCCTATTTAGCCAAGTATATCCAGAAGCGTTGCGGTCAGATTCTTGGAAGTCAGTTCTCCCGAATTACCGTACAACGTCTGTAATGCATTATATCCGCTGATTTTTAAGGTTGCAACCGAGACCACGCTTGCGGACAACTTGTCAATATTGGAAGACAGGGTGCTTCCGGATGCGAAAAGTTCCGTCACCTCGCTAAGATCCGCAGACGCAAGCACTTCGCTGTCCACACTCAGTTTGCCTGAGGAAGAAATGCTGATGCCTGCTGCCTCGAGCACGTCCTCATTCTCCGAGAAGTACGACTGGAACTGCTTCATAAGCGCCGTGCACTCGGCACTCGATGCACTGCTCAATCCGGAAAGAAGCGAATTGTAGCAGGATGCAAAATCACTGACCGCCGTTGCGATCGTTTCCGTATCGCCGCCGGCAAGCGCCTCCTGCATCACTTTAAGGGCATCGCTTACATCTTCACCTTCCTGCGAAAGCGCGGTATAAGCACTCTTGGTCGAAGAGGTGCTCGTTCCCGTCTGCAGGGATTCCAGATATTCTTTGTACTTTTCTTCATATGCGGCCTGAAGTTTTTCGTTTAACTCCTCCGCACTTGTGGTGTCGGACAGGCTCGATTTGGCTTCTTCCAAAATCTCCGATACGCTTGTCCCGATCCCTATGGAACTTACTGCCATGTTTTTTCTCCTTTACGTCACGACTTTTTCCGACCTAGACATACTGTAAGATATCCATTTCTACGTATCTTATATCGGAAGACAATCGGCAAAAGATAACCGCCGTCCCAAAGAATACCGGATTTTGCTTCAAAGCATCTATCGGTTGGCGGAAACGGCATCCGTCATGCTTTTTACGTAAGCACCGATCGGTTCGGCTGCATCTTTCCCGTATTCGGCCACTCTTTTTACAATGGCGGATCCTACGATCGCGCCATCCGCAAATGCCGTCATGGCCGCGGCCTGCTCAGGTGTCGAGATACCGAAGCCGATGGCGCACGGAACATCGGTATTGTCGCGGATAATCTTTACCATTTCCTCGAGGTTGGAGGAAAACGAGCTGCGCACACCGGTAACGCCGAGCGAAGAAACCACATACAAAAATCCCTTGGCCTTCTTGGCGATCATGGAAATACGATCCCGGGATGTCGGTGCGATCATGGAGATCAGATCCACATCGTATCGATTGCAGATCTCATCGAATTCTTCTTTTTCCTCAAACGGAACGTCCGGAAGGATCAACCCGTCGATGCCGATCTCGTTGCACGTCGAGATAAATTTTTCCGCGCCGTAAGAATATACGACGTTCGCATAGGTCATAAACACCATCGGGATCTTCACGTCACGGCGAAGCTCCCGTACAAAATCAAAGATCTTATCCGTCGTCACACCGCCGGCAAGCGCACGGATATTTGCCTCCTGAATGACCGGGCCTTCCGCGGTCGGATCCGAAAACGGGATACCGAGTTCGATCAAAGAGGCGCCGTTTTTGACCATCTCGCGCACGATCTTCCCGGTGGTCTCGAGGTCCGGATCGCCGCAGGTAATAAAGGGGATAAATGCCTTTCCCTTTTCAAATGCTTGTCTGATATT
>JAILAS010000118.1 GCA_024681495.1 Eubacterium sp.
CGCGAGTTCAGATCCTTCTCGAACTCGCCGTCTCTTATCTGCTGGACGATGGCGCTAAGCTCGGTATCGTCCACGGTAAACGCCTGCCCACAGTGCGGGCATTTAAGTTCTGCCATTATTTCTCCTCCTAAACTCTATTCAACCCTTCGCGTTATGTCAACCAACTCCGGGCACCCCCTCGACTCTAGCGTTATGTCAACCAGCATCCGACACCCCGGCACCCGGGCCATAACTGTGCTCACTATTCCTACCACACGTAGTCATACCCGTCGCGCAGACAATCGTACTGGTAGCACAGTCCGTTCACGACGCTCCCGATGTTGTCGAACTGTTTCTTCGTTATCGCCATGTAGTACTCCTTCCTGCCCAGGAAGTAGTGCAAGACGTACATCTTCGGGTAATCCTCCACGTTCACCACGTCGGCGCAATCCGCCGTGTCCGGGTACTCGTAGTCCTTCGGCCTCTCCGGCGTATCCACCACAGCCACGTCCTCACGCAGCACGCGGCCCTCCATGTCGGCCACCTTCACGTAATAGTTGTTGATCTCGAGGTCGTCCATGTCATACTCCATCACATCGCGCCGGTCGGCAACTATCGCCACCTGCGCGTAGCCGGCCCGCCTCTCCTCGATGCACTTGATGAACTTCTTCTTGTCGCCCCCGCTCAGTATGTCGGCCTTCGCATCCCTGACAAGGTCTGCCACCGCCGTCGAGAACGGCTTAAATTCGAGATCCTTTACGCTCGGGCGCGCATCATTGGCGGCCGCTTCTGCGGCCGCCTCCTCACGCATTTCTTTTACGGCGCCCACAGCGCCTTTGATAGCTCCAAATAATCCCATTCCAATTTCCTACCTAATCTCTCTGTAACTTTATGTCAACCTACACCCGGCGCTCCTCGACCCTGGCGTTATGTCAACCTTCACCCGGTGCTCCTCATCCTCGGCGTTATGTCAACCAGCGCATCCCGGGCGCCCCGACTATTCGCGTCCCTGCCGCCTACGCATTCACATCCCGGCCGCTCACTTCACCTTGATCTTCACAGTCACCGTCTTCGTCTTCTTCTTATAATTAGCGTTTCCGGCGGCCTTAACCTTAACCTTGATCTTATAGGTGCCCTTCGGCGTTCCCTTCTTAAGGACGATCTTTCCGGTCTTCTTGTTGATGGTAATGTACTTTTTGGCCTTCGCGGTGACGTACTTCTTTATGGTGAAAGTCTTCTTGCCCACCGCATTCTTGGCCACAACGGCCTTCACGCGCACCTTGCCGCCCTTTAATTTCGAGGCCTTGACCTTTTTGGTCTTCGCGGTGACCTTCAATGTATTGGCGGCCTTAGTCACATTGACGGTCAGTGTGACCGTCTTTGTCGACGACTCGTACTCCGCATTGCCCGCGTCGGTCACGGCCACCTTGAGGGTGTAGCTGCCGACCTTGAGCTTTTTCGCCACCGTGACTGTGCCGTTGCTTGCCACGGTCAGCTTGGCGTCTCCCGACTGCTTCCTGAACGTGACCGCGCCCTTTGCCCCCGTTATGGAGTACAATTCGGACGCCGCAAATGTCGTCGCCTTTTTCTTCTTATACGTCATGCTCAGGGTTTTCTTCGCCTCGGCCGTAAATACACTCTGCGAAACGCCCACCCGCGTCGAGCGGAACAATCGATTTCCCTCTGTAAGAGCACTGGCACCAATGGCATAGAGCATACCGTCGTATGCACAGGATGCCACCTCACTTACCTCCTTAGATGAGATGTATCTGCTGTATGCCGTAAATGCGGTCCCATCCGAATTAAGCACATATGTGTCCGCGGACAGGTCGGAATTAGCGGGGCCAACCAGGTAGAGTCCCGTGGAATCGCCGACCAGGACTGCATTTTCCAGAACCGTCGTATGGGACGCGGTATACAAGTCCCCGGGAATGACCCCGATAAGCAGCTCCGATTCGGAGCCGGTCACCTTCTCGAGCTGACGGTCGTAAGCATATGCGTTTTCATCCATGATGTACATGGAATTATTGTAGATTGCCACCTGCGGATTGGTGTAGGCGCCCTTTAGCGTTACTGCCACATTGCCGGCCCCGGCGGCAGTTGTATACGACACAACGGTGCCGTTCTCGGTGCATGTCCACTCATCGGATTCAGAATCGTAACTGCCGGTTCCGCCGCCCACCAGCTGCAGTTCGCCGGAATTGTTTACCAGTGTCTGTGCAGACGTCACGCCGGCCGCGGAGGCCTCCGTCCAGGTGTTTGCCGCGGTATCGTAGACGTAGACCTTCTGCTCGGGATCTTCCACGGAAACCGGATAATCATATGTTTCGGTGTCCATCGCAGAGCCTTTCACCACCAGGTTTCCGCCGTAGTTTACAGCCGATACGTCCTCGAGCCACACCGAATCCGGAAGCGCGCTGAGCGTACTCCAACTACCCTTTTCGATGTCGTATGCCATGAGCTCATGGAATCCCGGCTGCATCTCTGTCTGCTCTATAGAAGGCATATAATAGAGGACGCCGTCTCCGGCAACGAGCGGGCCGGCCACCTCATAGTCGCCCTGTCCGTCAAACAAGTACGGATCATCACCCGTAGACGAATCGAAAGAAAGGTCGTTTTCATAAACCCCGTCTCCCTCTTCGGCGTAGGTCAGATAGTCCGCCTCCGCGCTGTCGGTGTAATCAGTGCCAAGCTTAACCGTATCCATCTTCGACATGTCGAGAAAAGCTCCCTCGTAAGCATAATCAGCGAGCACTTCCTTATTCTCGACGCAGGCCTTAAGATGGTTTGCCAGGGTAACTCCGGTTTCGTCGTAATTGCCGGCAATAACGGCCACAGCTCCTGCCACGAGCGGACACGCCATGGATGTACCGCTCATGTATCCGAAGGGATACGTGGATGCGCCTATTCCCACGCAGTCTATGTAACAATCCTCACAGCCGGACGTAATTAACATCAAATTCTGCTTATAATCGCTCAAATCAGCCTCAGTAACCGTATCGGGAATTTGGAAATACAAATCTATCCAGCTACCCGTTTGTAAAGCTCTGATAACTGATGTGCCATCAAACAATGCACATACATTGTCGGTTGCATCCCCCTGAGAATAGTACGCAAACCCCAGATAATCACCGGGATCGACCTTATCCGAAATATCTCCAAAATCCAACGTCACTCTCGAAAAGTAATATCCGCTTACAGAATAATTGCTGGATATCTTAAGGCTCTTACTTCCCTCTAAAGCCGCCTCGTCCGATATCTCACACGTAATATA
>JAILAS010000135.1 GCA_024681495.1 Eubacterium sp.
TCTACGCCGCCAGGGAGCAGAACACCATCGGAATCACCTCCGAGGCAGTGAAGGACGAGGTCGCCAAACACGGCACCGAGGCGTACTACTTCACCAGCTTCGAGGAGATCGAAAAATTTATTTTAAAAAATCTTAGTAAAAATGATTTGTTGATAACTATGGGTGCCGGAAACATTGTGGATGTGGGAGAAGACCTCCTCAGGATGTAACTTATCCACACCGAGCGGATCCACATCCCCAAAAACTATCCACAAGTTATCCCCAATATCAACCCCCGATAAATCGGTAAATTCATCGATTTATCCACATTATCCACAGTGGATTAAAGGGCCAAAAATCCCCAATTTTACGGGGGTTCGGTCGCTTTTCTTTTCAAAATTGCTGTGATATAATTCAGCAGAATCAAAGAAGAGAAAGCAAAGAAAAGAAATAATCTGGGGGCTGATTTTAATATGAAAGGAAATATACGTCTTCGCGATGAAACAAGCGCGAATATCACTTGCGTTTCCAATACATTTATCGATAACTACATGACCAAGGCGCCGGGAGACTACGTAAAGATCTATCTTTACCTCCTCAGGTGCATAAACTCAGGGAATAAGTGTTTCTCCATCGCGGGGATTTCTGAGGCGTTCGACTACACAGAGGGTGACGTGCGCCGCGGCCTCGCATACTGGAGTAATCTCGACCTCATCCAGCTCGAGTACGACGAGAACCAGCAGCTCTGCGGAATCTGTATCTGCAGCAAGCCTCCGGTTCCCGCGGCAGAGCCCGGGCTTCACCTGGTCACGGACGACACCGAAGCGGAATCTGAGCCCGCGACGATCACTCCGATATCGACCGAGCCCGCCAGGCCCGAGATTCCGCAGATGCGTTCCCTCACCGCCGCCGACGTCAAGGAGTTCAAGGAGGCTTCTGCGGCTGCGCAGTTGCTTTTTATTGCCGAAAGATACGTAGGAAGACCTCTTAGTACCACAGATGTGGAATACATGGTATATTGGTATAAGGACCTCGAGATGAGCGCAGACCTCATCGACTACCTCATTGCTACCGCGTCCGAGAGATCGGTTCACACCTTTAAGGGAATCGATCGCATGGCCCGCGCGTGGTACGAGGCCGGAGTCAAGACAGTCAAGCAGGCACGCGACATGGACCGTAAACGCTCCATGGACGATCTGCCTCCCGACATCGAGAAGACCGTGCTTAACGCCTTCGGCATTGCCGGCCGCTCGCTCGGAGACGCCGAGAAGGAGTACCTGCGCCGCTGGTACATCCAGTGGAGCTTCGCAGGAGAGATGATTTCTCTGGCCTGCGGCAGGGCGCTCTCCAACACGGGACGCATCAGTTTCGAGTACGCCGACAGGATTCTTTCCAGCTGGAAGAACAAGGGCATTGACTCCCTGAAGAAGGCCGCCGAGGACGACAGGCTTCACAAGGAGGAGCGCTCGACGAAGGCCGCTCCCTCCGCGCACAAGCCTCGCCAGACCAAGGCACAGGACTTCCTGGGACACACTTACGATTACGCTGATTTAGAGCGCAAGCTCATGGCTCATTAGGAGAATAAACTTGTCTCTTACTAACGAACAGTACAATCTCATAAAGCGCGTCTACGACGATAAATCCCTTAAGAACAGCCGCCTGAGGCAGAGCCGCATCGAGGAGATTCATGCGCTCTCTCCCAGGTTTGAGGAGCTGGATTCGGAGATTTCGAGCCTCGCTGTCGCATCGGCCAAGAGGGCGCTTTCGGGCGCCTCTTCCGACGGTGACTTTCGCGAAAAGGCCGAGGCACTCCGCGCCGAAAAGCGCGAGATTCTCAGATCTTTGGGCTACCCGGCGGACTACCTCGAGCCCATATACGACTGCCCCAGGTGTAAGGACACGGGGTACGTCGACAACGAAAAATGCGTCTGCTTTAAACGATTGGCCGTCCGGCTTTTGCTCGACGGGTCCAATCTTAAATCAGTTTTAGGGAACGATTCCTTCGACACGTTCAGGCTGGACTTCTACGATAAGGAGACCAGGGATATCTCCACCGGGATTTCGGCCTATGACGCCGCGAAGTACGCCTACGACCACGCCTACGAGTTCGCCCACGAGTACCCGGAGAAGTTTGGGAACGCCTTCGTGTGGGGAGACGTCGGCTGCGGAAAGACCTATCTTACGCACTGCGTCGCACGCGTCTTCATGGAGAGGGGGATGTCGGTGGCATACTTCCCGGCCTCGGACCTCTTCGACCTTTTCGGGGACAACGTGTTCAACAAGGACGTGGATGTCTCGGAGGAATGCAATCAGGTCTTTAACTGCGACCTGCTCATAATCGACGATCTGGGCACCGAGTTCACGAACAGCTTCATTGTCGCCGAGCTCTTCAAGTGCCTTAACAACAGGCTCTTAAACCGCAAGCCGATCATGATATCGACCAACCTGCCACTTGAGAAGATCACCGAGAAGTACACAGAGCGCGTCTTTTCACGCATTGCCAGCGAGTATATGATACTCCACCTGTTCGGAGCAGACATCCGAATCTTAAAGAGAATGGAAAACCTCACAGGTTCTTCAGATATATAACACGGGCCACCGCCCACCACATGATTGATATACGGAGGATAATCATGCAAGACCAGCAAACCGCAGATGCTAAAATTTTTGAAAACGATCCCGAGGGAAAGCTCGGACTTATTCCGCTTAAGAGCTGCACCGAATTAGGCAAGAAGGTCGACTGGTACCTTTCCAAGTGGCGCCACGAGACCGCAGAGGACCACAGCCGCAGACAGCTTCCCGGATACGTTCAGGATTCCTACATCCTCGACGTGGAGAACCCCAGGTTCGGCTCCGGAGAGGCAAAAGGACAGATAAACGTTACCGTCAGGGGCTATGACCTTTACATAATCCTCGACGTGACGAACTACAGCCTGACATACTCCATCTCGGGCCAGACCAACCACATGTCTCCCGACGATCACTATCAGGACCTTAAGAGAATTATCGCCGCCGCAGGCGGCAAGGCGCGCAGGATAACCGTAATCATGCCCTTCCTCTACGAGAGCCGCCAGCACAAGCGCAGCGCCAGAGAGTCGCTCGACTGCGCATTGGCACTCCAGGAGCTCGAGGCCATGGGAGTATCGAACATCCTCACCTTCGATGCCCACGACCCCAGGGTACAGAACGCTATCCCCACCTGCGGATTCGAGTCATTCAGGCCTCACTATCAGTTTGTTAAAAACATACTTAAGAACTGCGACGACATCCATATTGACCCCGCACACCTGATGATCATCAGCCCGGACGAGGGCGCTACCGACAGGGCGGTATTCCTCGCCAACGTGCTCGGTGTCAACATGGGTATGTTCTACAAGCGCAGGGACTACACCAAGATCGTTAACGGAAAGAACCCCATCGTTGCGCACGAGTTCCTCGGCGCCGACGTTGCCGGCAAGGACGTGTGGATCATCGACGACATGATCTCCTCCGGAGACAGTATGCTCGACGTGGCTAACCAGCTGAAGAATCTCCACGCCAACAGGATATTCGTCATCTCGACGTTCGGCCTTTTCACAAATGGCCTGGAAAAATTTGACAAAGCATATGAAGATGGGCTAATCTACAGAGTGGTGACTACAAACCTCACCTACCAGAAGCCCGAACTTCTCGAGAGAGAGTACTTCATCAACTGCGATATGAGTAAGTTCATCGCATACATCGTAGATACTCTCAATCACGACGAGTCGATGAGCCAGCTCATGGATCCCCACATCAAGATCCAGAAGGCAGTGGCCGACTACAACGAGAAGCACGGCTTCTAATACGTAATACTAAAATTTTTGGAGGGTATTTATTAATGGAACCAAAGTTTAAGAATCTGATGAAGCCCCTTAAGGTCGGGAACTTCATCTTCAAGAATCGTCTGGTAGCGGCTAACTCCCTGCCCCACTTTTTACAGGGCCCGGAGCGCTACCCCGCCGATTCGGTCATCGCCCACTACGAGAGAAAGGCAAAGGGCGCGGCAGTGACCACCTGCATGGGAATCAATAACTTCTCCGCAGGCCAGCAGATGCCGATGGATGCTGACTTCTCTCACTTCCCGGACTATGACCTCTACGACACCAACTGCCAGAACTACCTGATGCAGCTGGCGGACGCTATTCACTACTACGACTCTATCGCTTGCATGGGCATTTTCGTAGGACCTCCCAGCTGCTATCCCATTATGAAGTGGGAAATCGGCGAGGTACCTCCCGTAAAGCCCGGCGAGATGGCACCGCCCGCTCCCAGGCACTTCACGATCGAGAAAGTCCCCGCACACAACGCTCCTCACGAGTATTCCAAGGAGGACCTCGAGAAGGTCTGTACCTCATACGCGGAGCAGGCGGAGATCCTTAAGATGCTCGGCTACGACATGGTCAGCATCCACATGTGCTACAGGGCGAACCTGCCTTCCAAGTTCTTCTCACCGCTGAGTAATCAGCGCGATGACGATTTGGGCGGTTCACTCGAAAACAGAATGAAATTCCCGCTGGAGGTTCTTAAGAAAGTGCGCGAGCGCGTGGGTAAGAACTTCCTCATTGAGATACTCTGGTCCTTCGAGGACGAGGAGGGCGGATACTCCATCGACGACTCCGTTACCTTCCTCAACGAAGCTAAGAAGTACATCGACCTCGTACAGCTTCGTGCTAAAAACGTTGACGATGCCCATCCCACGGGATTCGAGCTGAAGGAAGTACCCTTCCTCGACAAGGCTGCCTACATCAAGGAGCGCGTGGATGGACTGGTAATAGGAAGCGTAGGCGGGTACCACTACCCCGAGACCTGCGATAAGGCCATTGCAGACGGCAAGGTTGATCTGATTTACGCCGCCAGGGCCTTTGTTTCCAACCCGGATTATGTTAAGTGCATTACGGAAGGCCGTGAAGACGACATCGTTCCCTGCCTGCGCTGCAACAAGTGCCACGGCAGAGGTCCCAACGATCCGTTCGTATCCGTATGCTCCGTTAATCCGACCATCGGCTTGGAGCACAAGCTGGATCGTCTGAGCACACCGGTTGATAAGATTAAGAACGTCGCCATCGTTGGCGGTGGCCCCGCGGGTATGCGCTGCGCCATCTTCCTCGACGAGAGAGGGCACAAGGTCACCATCTACGAGAAGTCCGACGCTCTCGGCGGTGCTATCAAGCACTCCGACTACGTATCCTTCAAGTGGACGCTTAAGGATTACAAGAACTATCTGATTCATCAGATGGACAAGAGAGAGAACATCACGGTCAAGCTGAACACTACAGCTACACCGGAACTTTTAGCAAAAGAAAATTACGACGTAATAATATCTTCGATAGGTGCGGTTCCTGCTGTTCCTCCCGTAAAGGGAATCGATACGGTAGAGATCCACTCCGCGAACGATGCCTTCGTGGATCCCGACTCGCTCGGACATAAGGTAGTCGTTATCGGCGGTGGCGAGGTAGGCGTGGAAGCCGCTATGCACCTTGAGGAGAAGGGCCATGAGGTTACCGTGATCGAGATGAGGGACTCATTGGCTGCCGATTCCACCATGATCCACTATAGAGAGATGTTAGAAGCTTCATGGGAAGCCCACAAGGGATGCGATGCGCTCCTGGGCTGCCCCGTTTCCGAGGTTAAGCCCGGACAGGTCTGCTATACCGACAAGGATGGCAACCCCGGCGCCGTAGACTGCGACAGCATCGTCGTTTCCGCAGGAATGAGAGCACTCACTGACGAGGCACTCTCCTTCTACGGAATTGCTCAGGAGTTCTACACCCTCGGCGACTGCAAGAGGCCCGCGACCGTACAGCAGGCCACCAGAGCGGCTTACGCCGTCGCCAGCAGGATCTGATCCTGCGCGCGCCGTGTATCCCGCAGAGTTTTTAAACAGAATGAAGATGTCCCTGGGAGCGGAGGAATACTCCGCCTTCCGGGAGGCACTGGGAGAACCCCCTGTCAGATCACTGCGTTTCAACGCATTGAAGGCAGGGGATTTCCTGCGTGATGAGCTCATCGAAAGATGGGCTCTTTCTCCCGTGCCCAGATGTCCGGACGCCTACTTCTACCCCGAGGACGCGCGTCCCGGAAAGGACCCTCTTCACGAGGCCGGCGCCTACTACATCCAGGAAGCCAGTGCGGCCGCGCCCGCAGAGGTGCTGCGCGTATCGCCCGGCGAATACGTGCTGGATCTGTGCGCCGCCCCGGGCGGCAAAAGCACCCAGCTGGCGGCCGCGATGAGGGGCGAAGGCATATTGGTGTCCAATGAGATCGTACCCTCCCGCTGCTCCATTCTCGCCGAGAACATGGAACGATGCGGGGTTTCGAACGCCATCATAACCAGGGAGAGCCCCGACGTACTGGCCGGGCACTTCCCCGGGTTTTTCGACGCCATCCTGGTGGACGCGCCCTGCTCCGGCGAGGGGATGTTCCGGAAGAACCCCGAGGCGTGCGAGCAATGGAGCCCCCAGAACGTCGAACTCTGCGCCGAAAGGCAGGACGACATACTCGACTCGGCGGCGGCCATGCTCTCTCCCGGAGGCAGGCTCTGCTATTCCACCTGCACGTTTTCCGAGGCGGAGGACGAGGATGCGGTCGAGCGATTCCTGGAGCGTCACGGCGACTTTACGCTGGTTACTTCGGATAAGATCATGCCGCACAGGGAGGCGGGTGAGGGCCAGTTCTACGCGCTTTTCACGAAGGAGGGGACGCCCGTTCCCGCGCAGGAGCGCCTCGGCAGGAGCCGAAAGGTGCAGCCTGCCAAATCGTCATCTCTCCCGGACATGACAGATATCCTGCAAAGTTTTTATATCCCCGAAGGAATTCTTGTCTTACAGAAGGACACCGTCGTGTTGCTCCCCGAGGGAGCGCCTGACACGCGAGGTCTGAAGATACAGAGGGCAGGTCTCCCATTGTTTACCGTAAAGAAGAACCGCCTGGAGCCGCACCACGCGCTGGCGATGGCCACTCCGGCGGATAAGATCAAAAAAAGCGCCCCATTGGATGAGGCGCAGGCTATTTCTTATATCAAGGGTGAATCTTTCCCCTGCGACGCGGAACCGGGCTGGTGCATCGTCACCTACAGGGGCGTTTCCATGGGCACGGCCAAGATCGCGGGCGGAACGCTTAAGAATCACTATCCGAAGGGGCTGCGTCGGCCGCCTGCCTTCTTTTCTTAAGCTCGGGCAAAAGCCACTCCTTATAGACGTAGTCGATGATGGCGGCCAGGGGTATAGCCAGGAGGATTCCTATCACCCCGAACATCTTGCCGAAGACCACGATAGAAACCAGAATCATCAGCGAAGATACGCCGAAGGTATTTCCGAAGACCTTCGGCTTAAATATGTAGCCGTCGAAGGTCTGGAGAGCGACGGTGAAGATGATGAATCCAAGGGCATACCAGGGGTTCACCATGAGCAGGATGAACGCGCCGATTATGCCGCCCGCCATGGGTCCGAAGGTCGGGGCCAGATTCGCGAGGCCGACCACCACCGATACCAAAACCACGTAGGGGTATCCGGCAATCAGCATGAACACCGCATTGACGCAGCCGACGAAGAGCCCATCCAGCAGGTCAAAGACTATAAATCTAATCAGGATTCTATTACATCTCGACCAGAACTTCTTTACGTTCTCGTAGTGATCGGGGCTGAACGCCAGTCTCACGAACCGGTCGAGACCATCCTTCATCGTCTCCTTTTCCACTAGCACATAAACCGCTATAAACACGGCGATAAGAATGCTCACGAAGCCAGAGCCCACGTTTATGGTGGCGTTTATGATGGAACTCGAGTGATCCGTGATGTAGCCGGTTATGGTGGAGAGCACCGAGTCTCCGTAGCTGACCAGGCCGGAGAGGTCCAGATTGAACTGGGAATCATTGCCGCTCGCGGCGGTTATGGCGGCCACCATCTTCTGGAGGCTTTCCGCATAGATATCAATGTTCTTCACGAAATTAACTACGCTTTTAACAACTTGCGGAATGAGCGCCACCAGCATGATAACGGTCAGAAGCAGCACCACCAGCAACGTGGTTATAATAGAGAGATTCCTCGAAATCCCCCTCCTCTTCATTTTCTTATAAAGCGTCCGGTCGAACCACGTAACCAGCGGATCGAGGACGTAGGCGATGACCACGCCTATCACGACCGTCGAAAAGAATCCAAAAAACGCTTTGACAGCTCCCCATACGTCGGAGATATGCCATAGCGCCGTAAAAACAGCTGCCGCAACGCACAGGCTCCACGTGAATCTAAGCCAAAACTTCCTATCGTGGTTCTCTGTTCCATTGGGCAGCTTCATATATTTCCCCTCTCGCACCGCGCTTCGCCCGCACCGGGCGCTCCCGCGCAATGCCTCTCGCGTTAATTCTAAGAGCGGCCGTCCCCGCGGCACGGGCCACAGCCCTCACACTCCTATATAATTATACGTTCCGAAGGTTTAATTGTCTACAGTCGAACGCTCTCCGGAATAAGCGGAGATGATGTGCTGCGAGGGACGCAGCTCCTCGTTGGGATCGCTGATATAGTGCCTGCCGTCGGCGTGGTCGAAGCCGGCCAGCTCGGGGTGCTCCCTCTTCTCGATGGTATAATTCTCGTAGGGGAGCTGCTTGTGAGTCTGGGATGCCCAGACCTCGTCTGCCGCCTCGCCCCAGACCTTCGCGTACTCGTCGCACTTGGCGCAGAGGTGCTCCACGCTCTCCTCGGACTCGGCGTTCGTGCCGTGGGCTCCGGTCTTCTCCACGATCTCGCGGAGCAGGTCGGGATTCTCGAGCATCGGGCAGGGACGCAGGTGGTTCCTGTTGAAGGGCTGACCCTCGTGATATGCCTTAAACAGCGGGCTCTGCAGCATCTCGAGGATGCTGTGGTCGTGTATGTTTCTGTCCGAGAAATGTATGAACACGCAGGGCTCAGCGTCTCCGCCGGCGTTGATGTGGAAGTAGTTCCTGCCGCCGGCGATGCAGCCGCCGACGAACTCGCCATCATTCTGGAAGTCCATGGGGAAGAACTCGATGTCGCACTCGTCGGAGCGGATCCAGCGAATCTTCTCGATCATCTTCTTCCTCTGCTCCACGGTGGGCATGAGCGAGGGAACCGCATTGTTCCCGACGGGCATGTAGTGGAAGTAGAAGCCGAAGCGCGCGCCCTTTTCTGAGATCATGCGCAGGAACTTCTCATCCGTAACGGCCTCGATGTTCTGGCTGGTGTAGCAGATCGACGTGCCGAAGATGATGCCGTATTTCTTGAAGAGATCCATGGCCTTCATCGCGGCCTCGTAGTGACCGTCACCGCGGCGGGCGTCATTGGTCTCCGGTGTGCCCTCGATGGACAGCTGGAATGTTATGTTACCCAGGCGCACCACTTCCTTGCAGAAGTCGTCGTCAATGAGCGTGGAGTTATCGAAGATGGCGAACTCAGCGTCATTGTGCTTCTCCGCGAGGCGCAGGATGTCCTTCTTGCGAACCAGGGGCTCGCCGCCGGTGAGCATGTAGAGGTACGTGCCCAGCTCCTTGCCCTGGGTGACTATCTTATCCATGTCCTCGAAGGACAGGTTATTCTTTCGGCCGTATGTACCGGACCAGCAGCCCTCGCAGTGCATGTTGCACGCGTCCGTGGGGTCAAAAAGAATCAACCAGGGTATATTGCAGCCATACTTCTCGCGGTTCTCGCGGATGGTCTTCGTCCCTCGCAGGAACGCCTCATATCCCAGGTTGAGCATAGTTTTCTTCAGCAGACCGGGATCGGTCTCGTCAACTACCCTGTTGATGAACCTCATCCATCTGTTATCAGGGTCCTGAACGATCTGCCTGACCGCCTCGAAGCTCTTATCATCTTTTCCGGTTCCGATAAACTTCTGCGCCAGATCCACCAGCTTCACATACGTGTCGGCGCGTTTCTCCTTGTTACTAAGGCTCTTGATAAACGGATCAAGCGCCAATGATACAGCCTTTCTCTCTGCTTTGTGGGAAAGGTTCTTTACAGCCAAAGACATTTTCTAACCTCCTAAAGCGCGTTTTAGCGTGCTTTAAACCTCTCTAGTCCCATACGATTTGTCTAAAATACTTTAAATAATTATAGATTTTTCCTCATCGGGTGTCAACGCACCCAGCCAAAGAAACCGCCACTCATGTGACGGTTTCTCGCGTATTTGTTTCACTGTAATATT
>JAILAS010000169.1 GCA_024681495.1 Eubacterium sp.
CTGTATATCCGCCGGGCCTCTTCCCGATTGTTGTTTCCCACCTCCTGCGAACAGATAATCTCCGAACCGGATGCGAAAAAAGAGCCGACGATGCAGAGCGCCAGATAGATGGGCACGCAGATATTGATGGCCGCAAGGCCATCGCTTCCGAGCCGCTGTCCGACTAAAACGCCATCGGCAAATATGGTTATGCAGTTGCTCAGTATCGACAGGATACTGGGAATCAGCGCCGCTTTATATGCTTTTTTTAGGAACTCGTCGTCCTGAACCAGACTACTCTCAGTCATTTTCATACTCCTTAAAGGTCTGTAAATACAGACTTTCTCCAATAGAAAGACTATCACATAAAGTGTGTAAATTTCAATACAAATAATAGTTTACATAAAGGGGACGATTGCAACGCGGATTCTGGTTTTCATAAAGTCGAGAATTAAGGGCGGACGCCCTGGTTTACATAACTATGCGAGTTTGAAAACGGCATATCTTTGTGCGATAATGGCTACACACACGTTATCACTATCAATTTCGGGGAGGCAAATCATGAAAAATTCCACTCAAATTCACGCACCTAAAAGTCTGTTATTCGCCATAATTCCGGCGTTTGCCGCAGTCATACTCTTCGCGCTTACGCCGAAGACGGCCCTGGCTGACACGATTCACTCTTCCACCTATTATCAGGAACTTCGCGACTCGTATGAGGCCCGGATAGAGGCCGGCGAGGAGGTGGACCTCGATGATCCGGCGATTGCCGAGGTCTACGATATGGCCGACAATTCCGACCACACCAACATCACCGACGAGCTCGAGGAGACCGGAAAGGTGACCCTCGTCAGCGGAGAAAAGTATTACCTCAGCAAAAAGATCTACCTGGACAAGGGAAATACGATCAACGCAAAGAAGGCGAAAATCTTCGCCACCGGCAGAATATTCGAATGCAATTACTCAGTAAAGGGATATAAGAAGCTGAAGGCCACGGTCTCCGGTGGAATCTGGAGATACGACGGCTCCGGCGGACACAAGCTCACCGCTATGCAGTTTAGCCACGTCAACGGAATTACCTTCAGGAATATGAACATAAAATACTGCAACTACTCGGGGCACACCTTCGAGTTCATCGCGTGTAAGAATGTGACTGTAAAGAATTGTAAGATAAGATGCTACGGCAAGGCCGGTTCTACCTCTGTCGAGGAGCAGATTCAGCTGGACATCGATGCGCCCGCCACCGCTCCCACCACGGGAGTGCATAACGGCAAGTGCTGCACCAACGTCAAAATCATTAAGTGCAATATCACGGGCTGCAGAGCTGTCTGCGCCAATTACGCGGCCACCGACAGGGGCAGGTACCTGAAGAAATTCCACAAGAACATCACCGTTAAGAACTGCACGCTGACCGGCAAGTCCGCCGAGGCCCTGGCCCTGTTCAACGTGACAGGGGCCACCGTGACCGGCAATAAGATTACCACCAAGGCACCCACCAGCCGAAACTCTTACTCGGACGGAATGGCCATCACCTACTTCGGGTCGGGTGCATCAGGCGGAAAATACACCATAAAGAACAATACAATAAAAGGCGGAAGACACTCTCTGCTGATGTACTCGCACGCGTCTTCCACCTTTGGATCTGTAACTATTAAAAACAATAAGCTCTACTGCAAGTCGGGCTCATCAAACGCTCTTAAGACCTCATCGGTATCGAGCCTTTCGAGCTCAGGCAACAAGACCTACAGCTGGTAGATTATTTCTTAGGGCTCTTTCCTGCCTTAACTTCCTCAAACTCAGCCAGGATGCTGTCGTCGGGGGGAGCGGTAACAAGTGATACGACCACGTTGACCACGATGGCGAACACGAAGGCGGGAAGGAGCTCGTAGATGGCGAATGCTCCGCCCAGATTAGCGATTCCGAATTTCCAGATGAATACCATGGCACCACCGGAAACCATGCCGGCTACCGCACCGTACAGGTTCGACCTCTTCCAGTAGAGGGACAGAAGTACGATGGGTCCGAACGCCGCACCGAATCCGGCCCAGGCGAAGGACACGATCTTAAACACAGAGCTGTCGGGATCCCATGCGATGATGATTCCGCAGACGGAAATGATAAGAACCGCCATTCTTGCTACTATCATCTGCATATTTCCCTTGAACTTAACACCGACCTTGGACGTGAGGATGTCCTCCGTGATGGACGATGCTGCCGCAAGGAGCTGCGAATCCGCGGTGGACATGGTCGCAGCGAGAACGCCGGCCAGGATTACACCGCCGATGATGGCACAGAACCAGTTGTTCTCGGCGAGCAGGCCCGCGATCTTAACGAGAACGGTCTCGGAAGCGGATCCCTCGAGAGTGGGGATGGCACCCGAATTGCTCATGGCCAGTCCAACCACACCGATGAGTACGGCGATTGACATGGAGATGAACACCCATACGGTCGCGATTCTACGGGAGAGCGTGAGCTCGTCCTGATCGCGGGCCGCCATGAATCGAAGCAGGATGTGGGGCATGCCGAAGTATCCGAGTCCCCACGCCATAACCGAGCAGATGGTGAGCAGGCTGTAGGGCGATGCCGCGCCTGTCGTCACGTCGTATGTGGCGGTAAGGTTCAGGTATCCGGGAAGCGCGCTCGCGTTCTCCATTACTACGCCCCAGCCGCCTGCCACGCCCACGCCGAAGACGAACACGACGATGATGGCGATGGTCATTACGATGGACTGGATGAAGTCAGTCGTGGACGCCGCAAGGAATCCACCGAGCGTCGTATATACCGCAATTACCACGGCGCTGATAATCATAGCGGTGTGATAGTCCACGCCGAAAAGACTGTTGAACAGCTTGCCGCAGGCGGAGAAGCCCGATCCGGTATAGGGAATGAAGAAGATTACGATAACCACGGCCGCGAGGGTCTGGAGAACCTTCCTATTGTCATGATACCTGTTGGTAAAGTACTCGGGAACCGTGATGGCGTTAACCCTCATGGAGTAGCGGCGAAGCTTCTTGGATACCATAAACCAGTTAAGGTAGGTACCAACCGCGAGGCCCAGCGCCGTCCAGAACGCATCCGCCGTACCGGTGAGATATGCCACACCGGGCAGTCCCAAAAGAAGCCAGGAGCTCATGTCCGATGCCTCGGCGCTCATGGCGGTAACAAAGGGGCCGAGCTTTCTTCCGCCCAGGAAGAAATCGTCCGTATCCTTGTTCTGCTTGGAGAACTTAAAACCTATGTACACAACCATCGCGAGGTAAGCCACGATGGTGAGCAGAATTAAAATGTTTGTTGTGCTCAAAACAACCTCCGTTTCTACTGCATATAATCAGCCAACTTTTCATATTGCATCTTCACTAGGTTACCACG
>JAILAS010000178.1 GCA_024681495.1 Eubacterium sp.
TAGACAGGCGTATCTCCAGGTACTTCTCGGGCGAGGATATCCTCATCAAGCGCTTCGAGCACGACAAGTACATGATCCTGTTCAAGCAGAGCCAGCTGAACCGCTTCATCGAGAATAAGTTCGCCATCCTCCAGTCCATTAAGGAGGTTAAGGTAGGAACCGCCACCGGCGTGACGCTCAGTATAGGAGTGGGCGCCTCAGGAAAGAACTATAACGAAAACTACGAATTCGCCCGCACGGCCGTGGATATGGCCCTCGGACGAGGAGGAGATCAGGCCGTCGTTAAGCGTAACCACGAGATGGACTACTTCGCCGGCTCCACCAAACAGATAGAGAGGCAGACCACCAGGGTAAAGGCCAGGATGAAGGCCCAGGCCCTCTACGAGATAATGACCGTCAGCGACGAGATCCTCATCATGGGCCACCACATTGGCGACGTGGACTCGTTTGGCGCGTCCATAGGTATCTACAGGGCGGCCATGACCCTTGGGAAGAGGGCGCACATCGTAATCGACCAGCTTACCTCATCCATTAAGGTCATAAAGGCGATGTTTACGCCGGAGCACGGTTATCCCGAAGACATGTTCTTCACGCCCCAGGAGGCGGCGGATTTCTGCGGCAAGGACACCATGGTAATGGTCGTCGACGTGAACCGCCCCAGCTACACCGAGTGCCCGCAGCTCCTTGACATATCTGAGAGGATTGTCGTATTCGACCACCACAGGCACGGGAGCGATACCATAGAGAACACGGTCCTTTCGTACGTGGAGCCCTATGCTTCGTCCACCTGCGAGATGGTAACAGAGGTGCTTCAGTACTTTTCGGACAAGGTTAACATAACAGACAGCGAGGCCGACAGCATCTACGCCGGCATCATCATTGACACCAATAACTTCATGACCAAGACGGGCGTGCGCACCTTCGAGGCGGCGGCCTACCTTCGCCGCTCGGGCGCTGACGTGACCCGTGTGCGTAAGATGCTTCAGAACGACATGGAGGCGTATAAGGCGAGGGCAGAGGCGGTCCGCAGGGCCGAGGTATACAGAGGATGCTTCGCGATGACGGAGTGCCCGACCAACAATGTGGAGAGCCCGACGGTGGCCGGCGCGCAGGCGGCCAACGAGCTCCTGAACATAATCGGAATCAAGGCTTCGTTCGTGTTCACCAACGTGAACGGAGTGGTTTACATAAGTTCGCGCTCAATCGATGAAATCGACGTGCAAAACGTCATGAGCTGTATCGGCGGCGGAGGACACATGAACGTGGCCGGCGCCCAGATGACGGAGGTCGGAGTCGAGGCGGCCATGCAGAGCGTGAAAGACATACTCGACGAAATGATAGAAAAAGGAGACATAATCATATGAAAATAATACTTTTAGAGGATATTCGTACCCTGGGAAAGAAGGGTGAGGTAACCGAGGTGGCGGATGGCTACGGCAGGAACCTCATCTCCAAGAAGAAGGCCAAGGAGGCCACCGGCAAGAACCTGAACGACCTCAAGCTCAAGAAGGCCAACGACGAGAAGGTCGCAGCCGAGAAGCTCGATGAGGCACAGAAGCTCGGCGAGGAGATTAAGGACAAGATCGTGGAGCTCTCGCTCAAGGCCGGCAAGGACGGCAGGACCTTCGGGTCGGTTTCCTCCAAGGAGATTTCAGAGGCCATAAAGAAGCAGTGGAACATGGACATTGACAAAAAGAAACTCGACATCGCAGAGCCCATCAAGTCCCTCGGCGTGCACGAGGTGAAGGTCAAGCTCCACACGAAGGTGACCACCACCATTCGCGTTAAGGTAAGTGAAGCCAACTAACCCGGACCGGAGGGAGATAAGATGGATCAGTTTAGTTCAGCTCCCATAGAGGGGGCCGTCAGGAAGCAGGCTCCCGCCAGCAGGGAGGCGGAGCGGTCTGTCATTGGCGCGATGATGATCGATCCCACGATGATTATTCCGGTCATGGAGTATGTCAGCGGGGATCAGTTTTACGAGAAGATATACGGCAGCATCTTCGACATAATCGCGGAGTTATACAACGCCGGCCTCGGCGTGGATCCCGTCACCATCGTAAACAGGATGAGGGAGATGGACCTCCCCGAGGAAACGTGCAATGAGGACTACCTCGCGGAGATCATAAGGAGCGTTCCGTTTTCGGCCAACGCTACGTCTTACGCGAAGATTGTCGCCGAGAAGGCGGTCCTGCGCAAGCTCATAAAGTCGGTCGACGAGATTGCATCCGAGTGCTACGAGCAGAGCGATTCCCTCGAGGACGTGCTGAACAGGGCGGAGCACAGGGTGTTCGACCTGCTCCAGCGTTCCGACAACAGCGAGTACGAGGAGGTTCACAAGGTGGTCTCCCGAGTGCTCGACAGGATAGAGGCGGCTTCGAAGACGAAGGGCACGGTTACGGGTATTGCATCCGGGTTCACGGACCTCGACGCGAAGACCAGCGGATTCCAGAACTCCGACCTCATACTTCTGGCGGCCCGTCCCTCCATGGGAAAGACGGCGTTCGCCCTTAACATCGCCAAGTACGTGGTGGATAACCTCGGCCAGGCGGCGGTCGTATTCAGCCTGGAGATGCCCCGCGAGCAGCTCGTGCAGAGAATGCTCGCCATGGATTCGCACGTGGACGCGCAGGTGCTGAGGAACGGTTCTCTTACCGACAGCGATTGGATAAGCCTCGAGGAGAGCGCGGTCAGGCTGGGCCGCACCAAGCTCATAATCGACGACAGCTCGGACCTTAACGTATCCAAGATGCGTTCGAAGTGCCGTAAGTATAAGATAGAGCACGACATAAAGCTCATCATCGTGGACTACCTGCAGCTGATGAGCGGCTCCGGCAGGAGCGAGTCCAGGCAGCTCGAGATCTCGGAGATTTCGAGGTCGCTCAAGGGCCTCGCCAGGGAGCTCAACGTCCCTGTAATCGCATTGTCCCAGCTCTCGCGAGCCGTGGAGAAGCGCGAGGACAAGCGCCCCATCCTCTCCGACCTTCGAGAGTCGGGAGCCATCGAGCAGGACGCGGACGTTGTTATGTTCCTGTACAGGGATGAGGTTTACAATAAGGATACCGAAAAGAAGAACATCGCAGAGGTAATCATTGCCAAGCAGAGAAACGGCCCCATCGGCACAGTCGATCTCATGTGGCTGGCGCAGTACACGCAGTTCGCCAACCTCTCGCGCATGGAAGTAAATGAATAGAAAAAGAAAAAACCCCGCTCCGTTCAACAGAGTGGGGTGTTTTTTCATTAGTCTGCAGCGGTGATAGCACCGGTGGGACAGACTCCCTCGCATGCGCCGCAATCGATGCATGCACCTTCGTCAATCTGGAACTGGCTATCGCCCTGAGAAATTGCGCCTACGGGGCACTCGCCCTCGCAAGATCCACAGCTGATGCAGTCACTGGAAATAACTCTAGCCATGTTGAGACCTCCTTTATTAAATTAGTAAAACTATTTCGACGCATTCATTTTAATATAAAAGAATCTCTTTTACAACATCCTAAACAAAAAACGAGAAGTCACAATCGGTAGGTGGTATAATAGCGCTATGGCATTTACACATTTACACACACATACGCAATACAGCCTGTTAGACGGTTCTAACAAAATTAAGGAATATGTAACCCGCGTGAAGGAACTGGGCATGAACGCCGCAGCTATCACGGATCACGGTGTTATGTACGGCGTCATTGATTTTTATAAAGAGTGCGTCGCCCAGGGGATAAATCCCGTTCTCGGGTGTGAGGTTTACGTGGCCCCGGGCAGCAGGTTCGATAAGGAAGCCACTTCGGATGATAAATATTATCATCTTATTTTGCTTGCCGAAAACGACACCGGATACCATAACCTCATGAAAATCGTCTCCGCGGGATTCACCGAGGGCTTCTACTACAAGCCCAGGGTGGACAAGGAGGTGCTCAGGCAGTACCACGAGGGCATAATATGCCTTTCCGCCTGTCTGGCCGGAGAGGTGCAGAGGAAGCTGGCGCTCGGGCTCTACGAAGACGCCAAAGAGGCCGCGTTGTCGTACCTGGAGATCTTCGGCGAGGGGAACTTCTTCCTCGAGCTCCAGGATCACGGGCTTCCGGAGCAGCGCATGGTTAACTCCCAGCAGGTGAGGCTCGCCAGGGACATAGGCGTGGAGCTGGTGGCCACCAATGACTGCCACTACACCTACGAGGAGGACGCCGACGCCCACGACATCCTCCTGTGCCTGCAGACCGGGAAGACGCTCTCCGATCCCGACCGGATGCGCTACGAGGGCGGGCAGTACTTCGTGAAGTCCGAGGAGGAGATGAGGCGTCTCTTCCCCTACGCCCCTGAGGCTATCGACAATACGCAGAAGATCGCCGACAGGTGCCACGTGGAGATCGTCTTCCATGAGTCGAAGCTCCCGGCCTACGATACACCGGCGCCCTACACCTCGGAGGAGTATCTGCGCACGCTCTGCGAGAACGGCTTCGCGAAGCGGTATCCCGACGCAGGCGATGACCTCCGCGAGCGCCTCGAGTACGAGCTCTCGGTCATCGAGCAGATGGGGTACGTGGACTACTTCCTCATCGTGTGGGACTTCATCAACTACGCGAGGGAAAACGACATTGCCGTCGGGCCCGGGCGAGGGAGCGCGGCGGGAAGTATCGTCGCGTATTGCCTGAGGATAACGGACATCGACCCCATAAAGTACAATCTGGTCTTCGAGCGGTTCCTGAACCCCGAGCGAGTTTCCATGCCCGATATCGACGTGGACTTCTGCGTGGACAGGCGCGGAGAGGTGATAAATTATGTGACCCAAAAGTACGGGAGCGACAAGGTGACGCAGATCGTGACCTTCGGAACGTTGGCGGCCAGGGGCGTGATAAGGGACGTCGGGCGCGTCATGGAAATCCCGTACGGGTTCGTCTCGTCCGTGGCCAAGCTCGTCCCGCAGGAGCTTAACATCACGCTCGAGCGGGCGCTCAGGGAGTCCCAGGACCTTTTGAACATGTATCAGACCGACGAGCGCGTCCATAAACTCATCGACATGTCGAGGCGCCTGGAGGGCCTGCCCCGCCACTCGTCGATGCATGCCGCCGGTGTCGTGATAAGCCGCGAGCCGATGAACGAGTACGTCCCGCTCGCGAGGGCGCAGGACGGCACCATAACCACCCAGTTCACGATGACCACCATCGAGGAGCTCGGCCTTCTGAAGATGGACTTTTTGGGACTTAGGAACCTCACCGTCATCCAGAAGACAGTGAAGCTCATCGAGAGGATTCGGGGCGAGAAGATCGACATCGATGCCATAGACCAGAACGATGCGGCGGTCTATGAGATGATATCGTCCGGCAATACGGCCGGCGTCTTCCAGCTCGAGAGCCGCGGCATGACCTCCTTTATGAAGGAGCTTAAGCCCACGTGCCTCGAGGACGTAATAGCGGGAATCGCGCTGTACCGCCCGGGCCCCATGGACTTCATTCCCAGGTACATCGAGGGTAAGAAGAATCCTGCGGGTGTGGTTTACATAACGCCGGAGCTTCGGCCCATACTCGAGGAGACGTACGGGTGCATTGTCTACCAGGAGCAGGTAATGCAGATTGTCCGCGAGCTTGCGGGCTATTCCTGGGGCAGGAGCGACCTGGTGCGACGCGCGATGTCGAAGAAGAAGTCAGACGTCATGGAGATGGAGAGGCGCAACTTCGTCTACGGAGATCCCGAGGCGGGAGTGGACGGCTGCATCCGCCGCGGGGTGAGCGAGGAGGTGGCGCACCGGCTCTTCGACGTCATGACCGAGTTCGCCAAGTATGCCTTCAACAAGTCGCACGCCGCGGCCTACGCCGTAGTGGCCTATGAGACGGCCTACCTCAAGTGTCACTACCCCACGGAGTACATGGCCTGCCTGCTCAGCTCGGAGCTCACGCAGTCCAAGAAGATCTCGCAGTACATCGACGCCGTCAGGGACATGGGCATCCCGCTCCTCCCACCGGACGTCAATTCGGGAGAGGGCGAGTTCACCGTCAGGGACGGCAGCATCGTCTATGGCCTCTCGGCCGTGAAGGGCGTGGGCAACGGCTTCGCCGACGCTCTCCGCCGCGACAGGGAAGAGGGCGGCGAGTATGATTCGCTGACCGACTTCTGCGAGAGGATGGGCGGAAGGGGCCTTAACAAGCGCATGCTCGAGAGCCTCATAAAGGCCGGCGCCTTCGACAGCTTCGAGGGCACGCGCAAGCAATACATGACGGTATCCGGCAAGGTGCTCGACGACGCGGTCAGTCGGAAGAAGGAAACCATGACCGGGCAGATGTCCATCCTGGACTTCATGAGCCCCGAGAGCGCGAAGAAGTACCGCACCAATCTCCCGAACGTGGGCGAATACCCCAAGGACGAGAGGCTGGCCATGGAGAAGGAGGTCCTCGGCATCTACGTCAGCGGACACCCGCTGGACGACTGCAGGGAGATGTGGCAGGGCATTGTCACCGCGAGGGCGGTGGACTTCTACCCCGATGAGGAGCAGGAGGAGGACGTGCTCGAGGATAAGAGCCGTCAGCTCGTCGGCGGCATGATCGAGGAAGTCACCGTAAAGATGACGAAGAAGGAGCAGCCCATGGCGTTTGTTACGCTCGAGGATCTGACGGGCACCGTCGAGGTGCTGGTTTTCCCGAAGCTCTACGCCGTGGTCCGTCACCTGCTTGAGGAGGATGAGAAGATATTCATAAGCGGCACCGTGTCCGCCGAGGCCGACGGCCCCTCCAAGCTTCTGGCCAACGACATCATTCCCTTCGATGAGACCTACCGCCAGCTGTGGATAAGGGTCGACACCGCCGCCGGCTACGCGGATAAGTCCGGGGCACTCGAGGAGACCCTGCCCGTAGACCCCGGGAATGATATGGTGGTGGTTTACATAAATGAGAGCAAGAAGATAAACACAATCGCCAGTGGCGTGTCCGTGGACGCCGAATCCGAGGCCGCGCTGACGGAGATCTTCGGGGAAGGTAACATAAAATCCGTATACAAATTGTTGCACGGTCAGTGAAAAGATAATAAAATGTAACACAGACGGAAAGTAAACGGATTATTGATATTCCGCCGGACAGAAGGGCGGAAGGATACGGAGGAAGCTATGGGACAGATTAAGACAATCGGAGTACTTACGAGCGGTGGAGATGCGCCCGGAATGAACGCGGCCATCAGGGCTGTGGTAAGGTCTGCGATTTCCCACGGTAAGAACGTGAAGGGCATAAAGCGCGGTTACACCGGGCTTATTAAGAACGACATAATGGACATGGACGCGCGCAGCGTGTCGGATATCATCCAGCGCGGAGGCACGGTCCTGCAGACGGCGCGCTGCGAGGAGATGTTCACGGAGGAGGGCCTCAAGAGGGCGGCCGACGTCGTGAAGGAGAACGGGATTGACGGCCTCGTCGTAATCGGCGGCGACGGCTCGTACAGAGGCGCCTTAGCGCTTTCCTCTCTGGGCGTCAATGTGGTCGGAATCCCCGGCACCATCGACCTCGACATTCCCTGCACGAACTACACCATCGGCTTCGACACCGCGGTAAATACGGCCCTTTCGGCCATAGATAAGGTAAGGGATACGTCGACCTCTCACCAGAGGTGCTCCATCATCGAGGTGATGGGCAGGAACGCCGGATACCTGGCGCTCTGGTGCGGTCTGGCGAGCGGCGCGGAGGACGTGTTGCTGCCCGAGAATTACGACTACGACGAGCAGACGCTGGTGGATCACATTATTGCCAACCGAAAGAGGGGCAAGAAACACCACATCATCATAAACGCAGAGGGAATCGGCCATTCGGTGGACATGGCACAGAGGATTGAGGCGGCGACGGGCCTGGAGACCCGCGCGACCATTCTCGGCCACATGCAGAGGGGCGGCAGCCCCACCTGTAAGGACAGGGTGGCGGCCACCACCATGGGTTGCTATGCGGTCGACGTGCTCTGCCAGGGTAAAAAGAACCGCATCATTGCCGAGACGAAGGGCGAGGTCGTGGACTACGACATCAACGAGGCCCTCGAGATGACCAAGGAGATACCCGAGTATCAGGTGGCCATCTGCAAGGAGCTCGCGATATGATAACCAGCGCATCCAACGAGCGCGTTAAGAAGCTCAACGCCCTTCGGACGAAGGCGAAGGCCCGCAGGGAGCGGGGCGTCTTCATCGCCGAGGGTGTAAAGATGCTGAAGGAGGCGCCGGAGGAGGCGCTCCGTGAGATATACGTCTCCGAGTCGTTTTCGGAGAAGGACTACGCGCAGAGGAAGGCGCAGGAGTCCGGGGCGCAGTACGAGGTGCTCTCCGATGCGGTCTTCGCGAAGGTCTCCGACACGGTCACGCCCCAGGGCGTTATCTGCGTGCTGGCCAGGCGCGAGGCCACGTTCGAGGAAATCACCTCCGCGAACTCACCGTTTCTCATCCTCCTCGAGGATGTGAGGGATCCCGGAAACCTGGGCACTATCGTGCGGACGGCCGAGGGCGCGGGGGTCACGGGGATCGTCGCCTCGACGGGGACTGCGGACCTCTACAACCCCAAGGTGGTGCGCTCGACCATGGGGTCCATCTACAGGGTTCCTTATTTGACAACGGATGATTTTTGTTATACAGTCAATACGCTAAAAGGCATGGGAATTAAGACGTTTGCGGCGGCCCTGGAGGGTTCGTCGGAGTACACGCGCGCGGATTACACGGGCGGTTGCGCCATCCTCATCGGCAACGAGTCGGCGGGGCTAAGCGCAGATGCCGTGGCTGCTGCGGAGTATCCCATCAGGATTCCCATGGACGGAGACGTGGAATCGTTGAACGCATCGGTGGCTGCGGCGGTCATCATGTATGAGGCGCGCAGACAGCGAAAAGCGGGGAATTAAGAGTAATGGAACAGATACAATCTGAAAACAATTTCGACTTCGGGGAGGACGTGGAGAGCTGGCAGGCGGCCACATTCCTGTACAATGCGGCGGCCAAGGAGGTTCTTACCAAGCTGGAGATCCTCAACGACGAGTTCGTGCACATCCATAATTACAACCCCATCGAGCACATCAAGCACAGAATCAAGACTCCCGACAGCATCGTCAAGAAGCTGAAGCGCTACGGCAAGGAGGTCACGATTCAGAACATGGTGAATTATGTAAACGACATCGCCGGCATCAGGCTCGTGTGCTCGTTTACATCCGATATCTATAAGCTGGCCGAGATGATTGGACGGCAGAATGACCTGACGGTGGTTTCCATAAAGGACTACATCCGCAGCCCGAAGGAGAGCGGCTACAAGAGCTATCACATGATAGTCTCGGTGCCTATCTTCATGTCGGACCGCGTGGTGGACACGAAGGTGGAGATTCAGATCCGCACGATTGCCATGGACTTCTGGGCGTCGCTGGAGCATAAGATCTACTACAAGTTCGAGGGAAACGCGCCCGAGTCCATAAGCAAGGGGCTTCGCCACTGCGCGAAGATGGTGTCGGATCTGGACGCACAGATGCTGGCGCTGAACGAGGAAATCAGAAAATACCAATAGTATGAGAAAAGGAAAAGGGGACAATATGGCATCAATTTTTCAGGACAAAACCAGAAGGGGAACATCTGCAGACTACACGGGCAGGCTTACTGCCAAGGCGCTCAGCGAGAGGCTCGAGGCCATCGACGAGAAGCTCGATGACATCCTGAGCATGGCCGAGGTCGACGACCTGGACGATGAGTACGTTGGCCTCACGCCCGACGAGATGCTCGAGGACATACACGACGGCACCGAGAGGATCATGGAAGAGGTAGTTGCTCTTCGCGATAAGATGGATTCCGTATCGGAGAACAATAAGGACGGCGAGGAGCTTGCTGCCGTTCGCGATAAGGTGGATGCCATGTCAGAGCCCGCCGATTACAGCGGTGAGTTTGCGGCTGTGAAGGAGCAGATCGAGGCATTGTCGGCCAAGATCGACAACATAAAGGCGCTGACAGTGGGCGGCGGCGAATCGGGCGTGGACGCGCAGTCCATGCAGGTCCTGAAGGAGGAGCTGGGCGACAAGTTCCACACCGAGAGCGTATCCATGTACAGGAACCTGAAGACCGACGTGGAGCAGCTCGGAGCCGTGGTCAAGGAGACCCAGACCTCGGTGGAGGAGGACATCCGCCCCGTCAAGGGCGCCAAGGGTGCCGCAGCGTGGGCGCTAGTGTTCGGGATCCTGAACTTCATCCTCCTGGGCGGCTACATCCTTTACGACCTGGGATTCTACGAGTACATCATAAGCCAGATGTAGGCGGGATGTGGCTGAGTTTCGGTCCGTCCAGGGAGTCGGGAATGTACATGTGACCCGGCGCCGGAACGATAAATGTAAATAGGATATTTGTTTACGCAATT
>JAILAS010000013.1 GCA_024681495.1 Eubacterium sp.
TAACCGCCATTATCGCCTTCTCGGAGCTCTCGACCAGTATGATGGGTCCCAAAGCACCCTCCACGTCGTGCTCCGCCACGGCCGCGGCCGCGCCCAGCTCGAACGCCTTGTTTACATAATTATGTCCGTCGGTATTGTTCCCCTTTATCGCGAAGAAGAGGTTTCCGTCCTCCACCTTGCGGCTGTCGAATTGTCCTCCCAGCCAGGTCCTGCCCCCGCAGCCCTCCGCGTGTATCAGCTCTCCGCCGCAGGCTGCGGCAGCCTCAGAAATCGTCATCATATCCTTCTCCTCTGTTTTCCGTGCTGCTGCACGTTTTATGTTTCCCGTCCGTTTCTTTTCCGATTAGAGTTTATCACAACCTCGCTACCTAATCGACATAAATATGCGATTCTCCCGATTTTAGTCCGGATCGAAGATGCCCGTGCAACGATCCCTCGTTCATCCTCGCCGCCGTTGCCGAAACGGGCTCACACTTGCCCGCGGCGCCCGGCGATGTTATCCTCAATACAGGAGGGTAATCATGGGCAAAACGTTTAAAGCTCCGGCCGCCAATCAGGTCACCTGCACGGTGTGCAGCCACCATTGCCGGCTTATCGACGGGCAGACCGGGTTCTGCCGCGCCAGGAAAAACTCGGGCGGGCGCATTGTGCCGCTGTACTACGGAAGGGTGTGCGGCCTGTCGCTCGACCCAATCGAAAAAAAGCCGCTGGCGATGTTCCATCCCGGCACGCGGATTCTGTCCGTGGGCAGCCTGGGGTGTAATCTGCGCTGCCCGTTTTGCCAGAACTACCATATATCGCAGGCCGGAGCGGGGCCGGACGCAGTGACCGCCCCTCCCACCGAGAGCTTCACCCCGGAGGAGCTGGCGCAGCTGGCCGTGGACGCACACCGCGCCCGCGGGAACATCGGCCTCGCATTCACCTACAACGAGCCCCTCGTCGGCTACGAATTCGTGCGCGATACCTCGCGCCTGACGCACGAAGCGGGGCTCCTTAACGCCGTGGTGACGAACGGTTCCGTCTCGCTCGACGTGCTAGAGGAGATTCTGCCGTATATAGACGCCATGAACGTCGATTTGAAGAGCTTCTCCTCCGAGTTCTACGAGTGGATACGCGGCGACCTTAACCAGACACGCGCCTTCATCGAACGCGCAGCGGCCGACTGCCACGTGGAAGTCACCACGCTTATCATCGATGGAAAGAACGACTCGCCGCGCGAGATGGACGAGCTGTCCGCATGGATTGCCTCGGTCTCTCCCGACATCCCGCTTCACATCACCCGCTCCTTCCCTCAATGGAAAATGCCGCACCTGCGCCCCACGCCCCTCGACAGGCTGCGTGAGCTCGCAGATACGGCACAGCGTAATCTGAATCATGTCTTCCTCGGAAACTGCTGAATGTCGTCAGTGTTTGCGGATTGTTTCCGACTGAGTTAAATTATGTAAACTAAGCCTCCCGACATGATTTCGGAATTATGCAAACCAGGTTTCCCTACCTCATCGACACCTCGATGAGCTTCTCACAGAGCTGCTCGTAGGAGATACCTATGGCCGCCGCCTCCTGGGGAAGCAGGCTCGTGGGCGTCATTCCAGGGAGGGTGTTCGCCTCAAGGCAGACTATCCTGCCGTCTTCTCCCAATATAAAGTCCATTCGCGAGTACTTGTCGAGCCCGAGGGCATCCGCCGCCATAAGCGCGTAGGACTGCATCTGCTCGGTCACGTCCTTGGGGAGCTCCGCGGGACACGTCTCCACGGCCGAACCCGCCTGGTACTTGTTCTTATAGTCGTAGAAGCCGGAAATCGGCGCAATCTCAATGATGGGATAGGCCTCTCCGTCCACCACTCCGATAGAAAACTCGCGGCCCTTTACGTATTCCTCTACTACGACCGACTCCTCATACGAAAAAGCGACGTCGAGCGCCTCAAGGTACTCATCCTGCGTATTGACGATGGAAACGCCGACCGACGATCCTCCGCATGCGGGCTTTACCACGCAGGGGAATCCGAAGGAAGGTTCTGAGTCGTCTCTCTCGTCCGCCGACATCCCGAAGCCTGCCGCCACAGGGACGCCCTCCTCCTGGAAGAGCTTTCGGCTCATCCTCTTATCCATCGCAAGGGCGCTAGCCAGATAGCCCGTGCCCGTGTACTTTATGCCGAAGAGGTCGAGCGTGGCCTGAACCTTTCCGTTCTCGCCGTTTTCGCCGTGGAGCCCGAGGAAAACGATATCGGAAACCAGGCAGATATCAATCACGTTGGGGCCGAAGAACCCTCCTGTGTTGTCCTTTCGAAGGGCCTTCACCGACTCGATATCCGGAGCCCGATCGCTGATAGCGTGGATGTCGGACGAAATCTCGTCCGCCCTGTCGAAGATGTCGGATACGTCTTCGCCGTGCACTCCGTAACCCATATACACATCGAGCAGAATCACCCGATGTCCGTTTTTCTTAAGGGCCTCTGTGACCCCCTTACCGGTTATGAGGGAGACGTCCCTCTCGGTGCTCACGCCTCCGGCTAAAACCGTAATATCCATAGTCTGTCACCTGTATTATGTCAATTATCAAATCTGCGTCCCGGCTCCCGGGCGCCGCTGTGTTATGTCAACCGACCCAATCCCGGGATTACATCAACCAGCCGGTGCCCCGGCCTCCAATGCCTACTCACACCTGTTAAGGAGCTCCTCCCACCTGCGGTCCACCTCGCGCTGGAAATTCACAATCAGGTGCTCGTTGCCCTTCTTGAACAGGTGCTTGAACCTGCCCTGGGGCTTCAGGAAGTCCTCAATGGGGAGCTTGTTCTTGGGCTCGTAGCTTAAGATCCACTTGCCGTCAACCACCTCGAAGAGAGGCCAGTAGCAGGTCTCCACACCGAGCTTGCAGATATCTATGATGTCCTCGGTGTTGTACCTCCAGCCTCTGGGGCAGGGTGCCATGACGTTCAGGAACGCGGGTCCCTTGGTGTAGATGGCCTTGTGCGCCTTGATGTGGAGGTCCTTAAAGTTGTTTACAAATGTGGTCTGTGCCACGTAGGGAATGTTATGTGCCACCATGATCTGTGTCAAGTCCTTCCTGCACTGGGGCTTACCGTCGGATTCGGAGCCCGCAGGAGTGGTGGTGGTATCCGCATACATAGGCGTGGCGCTCGAACGCTGGATTCCGGTGTTCATGTAGGCGCCGTTGTCGTAACAGACGTAAGTGAAATCATGTCCGCGCTCTGCCGCTCCGGAGAGCGACTGGAATCCGATATCGTATGTACCGCCGTCTCCTCCGAAGGTGACGAACTTGTACTCGCCCTTTATCTTTCCCTTCTTCTCGAGCGCAATCCTGGCAGCCTCCACGCCGCTCATGGTGGCGCCTGCGTTCTCGAACGCGTTGTGGATGTAGCTGTCCTTATACGCAGTGAAGGGATACATGTAGGAGGAAACCTCCAGGCATCCGGTCGCATTGCCGACCACCGCCTTGTCATCCTCGTCTATTACGTTAAGTACGTTTCTAACGCAGATTCCCGCGCCGCATCCGGCGCAAAGCCTGTGTCCGGGCGCGAACCTGTTGGGACGTGAAACTACCTCTTTAAAATTATAACTCATATCTGAAAACCTCCGATTCAGACCCGTTGCTCTAATCCCTGCCTCTTACTCCGATGTAGCGGTAAAGGTCCTCGTGACCGTTCTTCGCCGCATCCTTGAGGCTCTCGAGAATCTCCTCGGCGTGCTCCTCGAGCAGATCCCTGCCGCCCAGGCCGTAGATGTAGTTTATGACCTCGGCCTGTGACTTACCGTAGTACAATGCGCGAACCACCTCGGCTCCCATGGGGCCTCCGGCGTTCGAGAATCCCTGTGCCCTGTCCATTACAGCCACCGCCTTCACCCCGGAAAGCGCCTGCGCCAGCTCACGGGCGGGGAAGGGACGGAACATCCTGATCTTAATCAGTCCGATCTTCTCTCCGTTCTCACGGAACTTATCAATATAGTACTTCATGGTGCCGGCCGCGGAACCCATGATTACGATGGCGTACTCCGCGTCCTCCATGCGATATTCCTCGAAGAAGCCGTACTTGCGGCCGAATGTGGCCTCGAAGCGCTCGGCCACTTCCTTAACTACCTGAGGCACGTTCCTCATCGCCTCGTCCTGAGCCCTGCGGGCCTCGAAGTAGTAGTTGGTCACCGAATACGGGCCCACTGCCAGGGGTTCGTTCTCGTTGAGGAGGTAGTGCTCGGGCTCGTACTCGCCCACGAACCTCTTCACCTTCACGTCGTCCTCAATGACGATGTTCTCCACGGCGTGGCTGGTGATGAAGCCGTCCTGGCACACCATGAGGGGCAGGTGCACCCTCTCGTCCTCGGCTATGGGATAGGCCTGGATGAAGTTATCGTAGGCCTCCTGATTGTTCTCCGCGAAGATCTGAATCCAGCCGGTGTCCTTCGCGCCCATGGCGTCGGAGTGATCGGCGTTGATGTTTATGGGGCCCGAAAGCGCCCTGTTTACCAGGGACATGACTATGGGCAGCCTGTCGGAGGCCGCCACGTGGAGCTCCTCCCACATGTAAGCCATACCGCAGGACGACGTGGCCGTTACCACGCGCGCTCCCGCTGCAGACGCACCGATGCACGCACTCATGGCAGAGTGCTCGCTCTCGACGGGGATGAACTCGGTGTCCACCTGTCCGTTGGCTATGAAGTTACAAAAATACTGCGGAATCTCCGTAGAAGGCGTGATGGGGAAAGCCGGCATCACGTCGGGGTTTATCTGGCGCATGGCGATGGCCACGGCCTCGTTGCCGGAGAGCCTATCTTTCTTAGACATTATTCCAATCCCTCCATCTTAATGGCATCGAAGGGACATACCTTCACGCAGATGCCACATCCCTTGCAATGATCGTAGTCAAAGTCGAGCCTCTTGCGGTTCACCACGGGAATGGCGGAATCCGGACAGACCGGAACGCACAAAAGACACTGTTTACAATCCTCCTCAATGAACTGGGGAGTGCTGGTGCGCCACTCGCCGGTCATAACGCTCTCCGACGTAGCGGGCTCGTATATCATCAGTCCCTCTGTGAGCTTCTCCCAGGGGCTGCTCTCATTGATTTCTTTCGCTTTTCTGTACTCAGCCATTGCTAACCTCCGCATAAGCAATACGGAGTGCCTCCATATTGCCGTCAATAACCTCGGGCTTCTTGGCGAACTTCGCCTGATACAGCTTTCGCATCTCGTCGAAGAACCTTTCCTTCTCCATGACGTCACATACCTTCGCAGTGGCTGCAAGCATGGGGGTGTTGGGGAAATTGCGCCCCAGCGTCTTAATGGAAATGCCCTTCGCATCCACCAGATACACCGCGCCCTCGTAGCCGTTCAGAAGCGGTCTTATCTTATCTACGCTGCGTGTGGTGTTCACGAGAATGGCCCCCTCGGGCTTCAGGCCCGCGGTGACGTCGACCGACTCCAGAAGGGTCTCGTCCACGACAACCACGTAGTCGGGCTCGTAGATGTTCGAGTGAAGCATAATCTTCTCCGAACTTATGCGGTTATATGCCGTAATCGGCGCTCCCATTCTCTCGGGACCGTACTCGGGGAAACCCTGAACGAATTTTCCCGTCTCAAAGGCCACATCTGCCAGCAACATGGCCGCCGTCTTGGCACCCTGGCCGCCCCGGCCGTGCCATCTGATTTCCAATGTATCTTTCATCGTTTTTATCCTCTACTGTATACAGCAAAACAGATACTGCGGGACAATCCGCAGTACCTGTTATTATAACCACATTCTAATAATTTGTAAACAGAATGCTGTCATACAACTACGAATGCTTGTATGACAATGCAAGTCGACTCATCGCTCCGGCAATCACATGTCGGGCTCGATCATGCCGTAGGTGTTTCCACGGCGCTTGTAAACGACGCAAACCTGCTCGGTCTCGGCATTCATGAACACGAAGAAGCTGTGTCCAAGGAGCTCCATCTGAACGCATGCATCCTCGGGATACATGGGCTTAACCTCGAAGCGCTTGGTGCGGATGATGTTAACCTCTTCCTCGTCGTAGTCCTTCTCCACGTACTCCTGCTTGAAGTTTCCGGAGGCCTGGTGACGGTCCACAATCTTGTTCTTATACTTCTTAAGCTGTCTCTCGATAACCTCCTCTACCAGGTCGATGGATACATACATGTCGCTCGAAACCTGCTCGGAACGAATAATCTTTCCCTTAAGAGGAATGGTAACCTCTATCTTCTTACGATCCTTCTCTACACTCAGTGTAACATTGACGTCTGTGTCAGCCGTAAAGTACTTCTCAAGCTTGGAAAGCCTGTCCTCTACTGCCGAGCGAAGCCCCTCTGTAATCTCAAGGTTTTTTCCTGTAATTGTAATTCTCATAATCTCTACCTCGCTTGCTGTATATTAATGCGGAGCGCACCGGAATGTTTCCGGAGCGAGGTCCTCCTCATCAACTAAATTATATCAAATCGTGAGTGCGGTGGCAACAAACCATGCGCACAGCACCCCTAACTTCTCACGTTCAAGCGCCCGTTAACAGCGGCTTCCAGAGCACTTTTCGCCTGCTTAACTTTTTCGAGCTGCTCCGCGCTGATCTCTCCCACGGGCGCCTTCGAAATGGCCTTTCGAAGCTCCTTCATACCACCTTTTACGGCGGACTTGCCGCCCCAGTCGAGGGACTTCTTATTGTCGTTATAGGACTGCTGAACCCTGTTAAGGTAGTCCACGGCCGCGTCTCTCTCCCGCATGTTGGCCCTGGCCTCCTCGTCAATGGAACCGTAGGCCGCCGCGTCATCCATGGCCCTCTGCACGTCCGCATCGGAGAGCCCCTGCCCGGACTCGAGCGTGATCTGCTGCGCCTTGCCCGTGGCCAGATCCTTCGCGCACACGTTTACGATGCCGTTCGCGTCGATGTCGAAGGACACCTCAATCTGCGGAATCCCCGCCATGGCGCGCTTTATGCCCTTGAGCTTGAAATTGCCCAGCAACGTGTTGTCCCGGGCAAACTCCCGCTCGCCCTGATACACCTTTATCTCCACGGTGGTCTGGAAGTTCGCCGCGGTGGTGAACACCTGTGACTTGTGCGTGGGGATGGTAGTGTTTCTCTCTATGAGCCTGGTGCACACGCCGCCAATAGTCTCTATCGAGAGCGACAGCGGCGTAACGTCCATCAGTATGATGTCGTTCGCGTGCGACGACGCCGGCAGCGACCTGTCGAACTTCGCCGCCTGGATGCACGCACCCATGGCTACGCACTCGTCGGGATTCAGGTTCTTCGAGGGCTCCTTGCCGGTCAGGGACTTGACCATCTGCTGAACCGCGGGGATTCGCGTGGATCCGCCCACCAGTATTACCCTGGAGAGCTGGGACGCACCAATCCCGGCGTCGTTAAGCGCCTGCTGAACGGGACCCGCCGTGAGCTGAACCAGATCCGCTGTGATCTCCTCGAACTTGCTGCGCGTTATGGTGATGTCCATGTGCCGGGGGTCGCCCTGCACCGTAACGAGGAAGGGGAGGTTAATGTTCGCCTCCGTGGCCGACGAAAGCGTGATCTTCGCGTTCTGTGCGGCCTCCTTCACCCTCTGCATGGCGGTCGGGTCGCTGGCTATATTCACCCTCTGGGTCCTCTTGAACTCCTCGACGAGGTACTTAACTATCCTCTCGTCGAAGTCGTCGCCGCCGAGGTGATTGTCACCCGCGGTGGCCAGGACCGAGATGAGATTGTCTCCAATCTCGATGACAGAGACGTCGAAGGTTCCGCCGCCCAGGTCGTACACCAGAATCTTCTGAGGCTGGCCGTTGTCGAGGCCGTAGGCGAACGCCGCAGCGGTGGGCTCGTTTATGATTCTAAGCACGTTTAGGCCGGCAATCCGGCCGGCGTCCTTCGTCGCCTGTCTCCGGGCGTCAGTAAAGTAGGCGGGCACCGTGATTACGGCATCCGTCACCTCCTCGCCCAGATAGTCCTCGGCGTCCTTCTTCAGTTTACGAAGTATCATGGCGGATACTTCCTGGGGAGAAAAGCCCTTACCGTTCAGGCGAACGGTGTAGTCCTCGCCCATGTGTCTCTTAATAGAAGAAACGGTGTTCTTGATGTTGGTGACTTCCTGGCGTCTGGCCGAATCGCCTACCAGCAGTTCACCGTTCTTGGTAAAAGCCACTACCGAGGGGGTAGTGCGCCCGCCCTCGGAGTTGACGATAACCGTAGGCTGATTGCCCTCAAATACGGCAACGCAGCTGTTAGTGGTTCCCAGGTCTATGCCTATAGCTTTACCCATAAATTAAGCCTCCGGCTCACCGGCCGCGCGGAGTTTACGCGCCCAGATAAGCTTTTCTCACTCTCTCGTCGTGAAGCAGTTCCTTGGCGTCTCCCTCCATGGAGATCTTTCCGGTCTCCAGTACGTATGCCCTGTCGGCTACGGAAAGCGCCATCTGCGCATTCTGCTCAACCAGCAGAATGGTAGTTCCCTGATCATGGAGATCGCGAATGATGTTGAAGATTTCCTCCACCAGAATGGGCGCCAGACCCATGGAAGGCTCGTCGAGCATTAGAAGCTTGGGACGTGACATAAGCGCCCTGCCCATTGCGAGCATCTGCTGCTCTCCTCCGGAAAGAGTGCCTGCCACCTGACGACGGCGCTCCTTAAGCCTGGGAAATCTCTCGTAAATCTTTTCTATTGACTCTGCGTTTTCGGCAGCGGTCCTGGTGAACCCGCCCATGTCCAGGTTCTCCTTAACGCTCATCTGGAGGAAGATACGCCTGCCCTCGGGGCAAAGCGCCATTCCCTTGGTCGTGAGCTTGTGGGCGGGTGTGCCCGTTATGTCCTCATCCGAAAATGTGATGGAACCCTCAGCGGGCTTAAGGAGTCCACCGACTGTGTTAAGGGTGGTGGACTTTCCGGCGCCGTTGGCACCGATAAGAGTCACAATCTCGCCCTCATTAACGTCGAAGGATATTCCCTTTATAGCATGAATGCTGCCGTAATACACGTGTAAATCTTTGACAGATAACATCGACATATGCGTCACCTCGTATCAATTGCCCTTGCCCAGGTATGCCTCGATAACCTGGGGGTTGTTCTGTATCTCTTCAGCCGTGCCCTTGGCGATGATCTTGCCGTAGTTGAGCACAGCGATTCCCTCGCAAATACCCATTACCAGATTCATGTCATGCTCGATGAGGAGCACGGCAATCTTAAAGTCGTCGCGGATCTGGCGGATGTTGTCCATAAGCTCGGAAGTCTCCGAGGGGTTCATTCCTGCGGCGGGCTCGTCGAGGAGAAGGAGACTCGGGTTCGTCGCCAGAGCGCGAACGATCTCCAGGCGCCTCTGCGCACCGTAGGGAAGAGAGCCTGCCTTGTGGTGGGCATATTCCTCCATGTCGAAGATGGAGAGCAAATCCATCGCCCTCTCGTGGAACTCCTTCTCCTTCTTAAAGTGCTTGGGCAGCCTCAGGATGTCGGAGATGACCCCACACTTCACCTGATTATGCAAACCAATCTTAACGTTATCCTCAACGGTGAGGTCCGTGAAGAGGCGGATGTTCTGGAACGTACGGGCGATGCCGTTCTTGTTTACCTGGACGGTATTCATGCCGGCGGTATCCTTGCCGTTCAGGAGGATGGTTCCCCTGGTGGGCTGGTAAACCTTCGTGAGGAGGTTAAATACCGTGGTCTTTCCCGCGCCGTTGGGCCCGATGAGACCGGCGATCTCTGTGGGTCCTATCAGCATGTTGAAGTCATCCACGGCGGTAAGTCCGCCGAAATCTATTCCCAGATGTCTGGCCTCCAGCACGGGAAGCTGAGACACATCTCTCTCGGGAACAATGCTATCCGAGGGATAGGGTACCATTTTGGCCTTTTCGTATTCTTTCTTTTCCATTTCTGTCATGGTGCTCCTCCTTCCTCTTAAGCCTTGGACTTCGAGCCGTGCGCGAAGCTGTGCTTGATTCTCTCGATCCGGTTCCTGAGATCGGAATTATTGGTTGCAACCATTACCAGAATAAGGACTATGGCGTATATAAGCATTCTGTAGTCCGAGAATGCACGGAGAAGCTCGGGAAGCAGCGTAAGTATGGCTGCCGCGATGATGGAGCCCCTGATGTTTCCGATGCCGCCCAGTACCACGAACACGAGGATGAGGATGGACGTATTGAAGTCAAACTTCTTGGGAACGATAGTTGAGTAGTTCAATGCGTAGAGCGCTCCGGCCATTCCCGCGAGGGCTGCGCTGGTGACGAAGGCCATCATCTTATACTTGGTGATGTTTATGCCCGTCGCCTCGGCGGCAATGCGGTTGTCACGGATAGCCATGACCGCACGGCCCGTCCTCGAGTCGATGAAGTTCAGCGTGATAAAGAGCACCACCAGTATGAGGATGAATCCGGCGACGAAGGTGGAAACCTTATCTATTCCGACCGCACCCATGGGACCGTTAACAATGACGGTTCCGTTCGTCATGCCGAGCGAAGCCGCATCGGTAAGCGAGAAGTGGAGGCCGCTGCCGTCGATTCCTATATAGATGTTGTTCATTATGTTCTTAATGATCTCACCGAACGCCAATGTGACGATGGCGAGGTAGTCGCCCGAGAGACGAAGCACGGGCACGCCGATAATGATGCCGGCCACCGCCGCTATGGCTCCGCCGATAATCATGGAAATCACCAGCCTGGCGATATCGTTGGGGACGGATGTCTGAAGGGCGATTACGGATATAACACCGGAGAACGCTCCCACGCTCATGAATCCGGCGTGTCCGAGCGAAAGCTCTCCAAGGATACCTACACAGAGGTTAAGCGAAATGGCCA